>NZ_JBFBBE010000032.1:0-91325 GCF_040682555.1 Streptomyces sp. NPDC051172 | reverse complement strand
GCCGGACGGGCTGAAAAGATCAAACCCCGGCCGGCGAAAAATCAGCCCCTCCGGCGTTTGAGGAGCGGGGGTCCGGGGGCTGGCCCCCGGTACGGGACGGGTAGGGGCGGCGGGGGCGAGATCACTGGGACGGCTGCTGTACGGGGGCGCGGTCCGGTTCCGGGACCCGGCGCCTGCGCCTCCGTTTGAGCAGGGCCCAGGGACCCCGCGGTCCCGTCGGCATCGCTGCCGTGACCTCTGTGCCCGCCTCCGAGGCGGCCTCCGCGGCTGCCTTGGCCACCGGCAGGAAGCCTTCGCGGCGCGTGACGTCGGGGCGCTCCTCCTCGGCCGGCCACAGTTCCAGGGCCGCGCAGACGGTCGGCAGCACCGCCATCGCCGCCGTGGCATACCCCTCGGCCGAGGGGTGGTAGTTGTCGGGCCCGAAGAGTTCGCGGGGGTTCGCCTCGAACTCCGGGCCGAGCAGGTCGCCCAGCGACACCGTGCGGCCGCCCTGTTCCACCGTGCCGATCGTCTGGGCCGCCGCCAGCTGGCGGGAGGCGCGGCGGGCCAGCCAGCGCAGGGGCTGCTGGACCCGCTCCACCGTGCCCAGGTCGGGACAGGTGCCGACCACCACCTCCGCACCGGCCGTCCGCAGCCGCCGTACCGTCGACGAGAGGTGACGGACCGAACGGGTCGGCGGCATCCGGTGGGTGACGTCGTTCGCACCGATCATGATCACGCAGACGTCCGGCACCAGCGCGGGATTGGCCAGGACCAGCGCCACCTGGCGGTCCAGGTCGTCGGACGTGGCCCCCGGGAGGGCCACGTTGTGGAGTTCCACCGGGCGTTCCGCCACCGCGGACAGCCCGGAGGCAAGGAGTGCGCCCGGCGTCTGGCTCGCTCGGTGCACGCCCTGCCCCGCCGCCGTGGAGTCACCGAGCATCGTCAGGCGCAGGGGCGGTTCGTCGGGGGTGGTGGCGTACGTGGTGCCGTACAGGCCGTCCGCCACGGGGACCCGGCCGCCGGAGCCGTTGCCCACATGGCGCCTGGCCATCCGGACCTCCGCCAGCAGCAGACCGACGGCGGCCGCTCCGGCCAGGCCGATCCCGCCACCGCCGTATGCCGCGCCGGCCGCGATCCGCCGGGCCACCCTCGCCCTCGACATGCTCGTCATACGTCGCCGCCACCTCCTCGAAGCCGTACATCCACTCCTTGCCCCGTACCGGCCGTTCGCCAATCTCAACGACAAGTGAACGGCCCTCCCGGGCCGTAGGCTGGCGGGACAATCCCGACCACTTCTTTTGCAAGCATCCGGAGACAACGGTGCATTTCCACGACTCGATGATCAGTCTCGTCGGCAACACCCCGCTGGTGAGGCTCAACAGCGTGACCAAGGGCATCCGGGCGACCGTCCTGGCCAAGGTCGAGTACTTCAACCCCGGCGGCTCCGTGAAGGACCGCATCGCCCTGCGCATGATCGAGGCGGCGGAGGAGAGCGGCGCGCTCAAGCCCGGCGGGACGATCGTCGAGCCGACCAGCGGGAACACCGGCGTCGGCCTGGCCATCGTGGCGCAGCAGAAGGGGTACAAGTGCATCTTCGTGTGCCCCGACAAGGTGAGCACCGACAAGATCAACGTGCTGCGGGCGTACGGGGCGGAGGTCGTCGTCTGCCCGACGGCCGTCGACCCCGAGCACCCGGACTCGTACTACAACGTCTCCGACCGGCTGGTGCGTGAGACGCCGGGAGCGTGGAAGCCCGACCAGTACTCCAACCCCAACAACCCGCTCTCCCACTACCACTCCACCGGCCCCGAGCTGTGGGAGCAGACCGAGGGGAAGATCACCCACTTCGTGGCGGGTGTGGGCACCGGCGGCACCATCTCCGGCACCGGGCGGTACCTGAAGGACGCCAGCGACGGCAAGGTCCAGGTCGTGGGCGCCGACCCCGAGGGGTCCGTCTACTCGGGCGGCTCCGGGCGGCCGTACCTCGTGGAGGGTGTGGGCGAGGACTTCTGGCCCACCGCCTACGACCGGACCGTCGCCGACGAGATCGTCGCGGTCTCCGACAAGGACTCCTTCCAGATGACCCGCCGGCTCGCCAAGGAGGAGGGACTGCTCGTCGGCGGCTCCTGCGGCATGGCGGTCGTGGCCGCCCTGCGGGTCGCCGAGCGGCTGGACGAGAACGGCGTCGTGGTGGTGCTCCTGCCGGACAGCGGACGCGGGTACCTCAGCAAGATCTTCAACGACGAGTGGATGGCCGACTACGGCTTCCTGGAGGACGAGGGCCCGAGCGCCCGCGTCGCCGACGTCCTGAACGACAAGGTGCACGGCGCCATCCCGTCGCTCGTCCACATGCACCCGGACGAGACGGTCGGGCAGGCCATCGAGGTGCTGCGCGAGTACGGCGTCTCGCAGATGCCGATCGTGAAGCCGGGCGCCGGCCACCCGGACGTGATGGCCGCCGAGGTCGTGGGCTCGGTCGTGGAGCGCGAGCTGCTCGACGCCCTGTTCACCAAGCGGGCCTCCCTGGAGGACCCGCTGGAGAAGCACATGTCCGCCCCGCTGCCCCAGGTCGGCTCGGGCGAACCGGTCGGCGACCTGATGTCCGTGCTCGGCGCCGCGGACGCGGCGATCGTCCTCGTCGAGGGCAAGCCGACCGGCGTGGTCAGCCGGCAGGACCTGCTGGCCTTCCTCGCCAAGGGCGGGAAGTAGCGGCAAACGTCCGGTGAACGGCGGGTGCCGGAGGCGAACTTTCGTTTGCCTACCGAAGTGGTGGACTTCGTTGAAGTGGTACGAGCGTGTCACGTCCACGCAGCACACGCTTAACACGGGTCCGGCACATTAGTGGGTGTCGGCAGGGCGGGAGCGGCTCCCCGCCCCGGCCGGCACCGAAACGTCCAAGGACCTCCGGAGCGGCTCCCGGACCTCCATGGACGCCCGGACGTGAGACCCGGCCCTGACCCGGTCAGCGTCCCTCGCGGGGACCGCCGTCGTCCCGCCCCCCGGCAACGGGGGTGCGGCGGTCCCCGCGCACACCTTTTTCTGCGGGGCTATGCGCCCGTAGTGGCCCAACTACCCAGCAGGGCAAGCCTCTCCGCCGTCTCCGAACCCGGTTCCGGGGTGTACGCCACGATCGTCTGGTCCGGTTCCGACGGGAGTGACAGGGATTCGTACGGGAGGGTCAGCAGGCCTGCGACCGGGTGCCGGACGCGCTTGACTCCGTACATGCACGCCTTGACCTGGTGGTCGGCCCACAGGCGGCGGAAGTCCTCGCTCTTGAGGGAGAGCTCGCCGACGAGGTCGCGCAGGCCGGGGTGGTCGGGTCGGGCGCCCGCGTTCAACCGCAGATGGGCGGCGGTCTGAGCGGCGACCGCGGCCCAGTCGGGGTAGACGTCACGGCCGTCGGGGTCCAGGAACAGGTGGCGGACGATGTTGCGCCGGGCGGGCGGCATCCGGCTGAAGCCGCTCAGGGCGTCGGCGAGCGCGTTCCAGGCCAGGACGTCCATGGCGGGCCCGAGGACGAACGCCGGGTTGCGCGCCATGCCGTCGAGCAGCACCTGGATGCCGGGGCGGACCCGGGGCGCGGTCCGGCGCCGCTCGCGTTTCTTCTGCGGCCGGGCCACCGCGTACAGATACGCGTGCTCCTCCCCGTCCAGCCGCAGGACGCGCGCGATGGCGTCCAGTACCGCGTCCGAGACTCCCCCAGACTTCGTCCGGGAGGGGCCCCCAGGCCCACGGCCCTGTTCCAGCCGGATGTAGTAGTCGACGCTTACTCCGGCCAGCTGCGCCACCTCCTCCCGGCGCAGGCCGGGCACGCGGCGCCGTCCGTGCGAGGCCAGCCCCACCTCCTCGGGCTGGATACGGGCGCGGCGCGAGCGCAGGAAATCTCCGAGGTCCCCGTCCATGGGTTCGATCGTAGGGGAGTGGCGGAATTCGAACCTGGTACTGGCAGACCCAGGAAAAGTTCATCCCTGGGTAGGGCCCGAGCGGCGGCGCAAGGTGGTTGGTGTCGCCGGGCAGATGCCCGGACGGCTTCCCTCGAACTTCCTTGCCAAGGAGCACTCATGTCGTACGAGAAGCTGGCCGGCCGTACCGCTGTCGTCACCGGGGCCGCGAGCGGGATCGGTGAGGCCGTTGCCGTACTGCTGGCGGCGCAGGGCGCCAGGGTCGCGCTGCTGGCGCGGCGCCGTGAACGGCTGGACGGGATCGTCGAGAAGATCCGGGCGAACGGCGGGCAGGTGCTCGCCGTGGTCGCCGATGTGACCGACGGCGGGTCGGTGGACGCGGCCGTCGAGCGGATCCATGCCGCCTACGGCACCGTCGACCTGGTCGTGAACTCGGCCGGTGTCATGCTGCCGAACCCCGTCGACGACGGGCGGGTCGACGAGTGGCAGCGGATGCTCGACACCAACGTCAGCGGTGTGCTGCGGGTGATCCGCGCCTTCACCGCCGATCTGGTGGGCGCGGCCGCGGACGGCCGTACCGCGGACCTCGTGAACATCTCGTCCGTCGGCGCGCACATCACGTTCCCCAACTACGCGGTGTACGGGGCGACCAAGGCCGCCGTCACCTATATCTCGCAGTCCCTGCGCGGTGAGTTCGGGCCGCGTGACGTGCGCGTCACCAACATCGAGCCCGGGCTGACCGCGACCGAGCTGGCACAGCACATCGACAGCGACTCGCTGCAGGAGCAGGTGCTGGGAATGGTCGAGGCGCTGGGCTCGCTGTCGGCCGAGGAGGTCGCCGATGTCGTGGCCTACGTCAGCAGCCGTCCCCGGCACGTCAACCTGCGGCAGATCGTGGTGCTGCCGACCCGGCAGGTGTGAGGTCAGTCCTCCCAGCGGTCCTCGTCCTTGGTGGAGCGGCGACGGCGGCCGAAGAGGTCGGCGTTGACTCGGACGGCCTGGAAGGCGTTCACGCCGACGATGCCGGCCCAGGTGATGAACAGTCCGGCCAGATGGCCGATGCCGCCGCCGATCGCGGACAGCGGGATCGCCAGGACCAGCGAGACGATCCCGAAGCCGAAGCGCTCGCCCCAGGAGTCCGTCGGCGGCTTCGGCGCCCGGGAGCCACGGGCCACCACCATCTGCTGCTCGGCGAGCTGCCGGCGCACCCGGCGCTCGACCGCGCCGTCGATGCGTTGGTCGACCTTCTCCAGGAACGAGTCGACCAGCGCCGACTCGTACTCGTCGCCGAGTTCCCTGCGTGCCTGGAGGGTGGCGTTGAGTTCCTTCTTGACTTCGGCGTCCCGCGCGTCCATCCCCGTCTCCATTCCCGTCATGGGAACCCACGTTAGGGAGCCGGGGCGCTCACCGCACTGGGGATAGCCCCCCTGTCGGGGCTGGGGCCGGCCGGGAGGACACCGAACGACTCCAGGACCCTGCGGTGGTCCTGGCCGACCCCGCTGATGCTGACCTCGATACCGCGGCCGCGCAGCTCGCCGACCACGTCCTTCAACGTCATCGCGCCGGTCGCGTCCACCGCCGTGAGCCCCGACAGGCGCAGGTCGACGGCCGCGACACCCTGCACGTCGGCGAGGCTGCGGCGGAAGCGCTGGGCGGCGGCGAACAGCAGCGGTCCGTCGAAGCGGTACGTCACCGTGCCCGCCCCGCCGGGCACCTCGTCGACCGCGGCGGGCGTGAGGCGGGTGCCGCGGACGGCGGCGCGCAGAGCCAGCAGGACGGAGACCCCGAGACCGATCAGTACGGCCCGCACCAGGTCCAGGGCGAGCGTCGAGGCCGCGGTGAGGACCAGGACCAGCGCGTCGCCGTGGGTCGCGCGGGCCATGGCCCGTACCGCGTCCGTCTCCACCATCCGTACGGCGGTCGCGAGCAGGACGCCCGCCAGCGCGGCCAGCGGGATACGGCCCACCAGCGGGGCGGCGACCGCGACGATCCCGGCGAGGATCACGGCGTGCGCGAGGGCGGCGAGGCGGGAGGCGGCGCCGGTGCGGACGTTGACGGCGGTGCGGGCGATCGCGCCCGTCGCCGGGACGCCGCCGAAGAGCGGGGCCGCGAGGTTGGCGATGCCCTGCCCGAAGAGCTCCTTGCCGGGGTCGTGGCGCTCACCAGGGCGCATCCCGTCGGCCACGGAAGCGGACAGGAGGGACTCCAGGGCCGCGAGCGCGGCGACCGCGGCTGCGGGCGCGAGGAGGGAGGGGATGCGGGTGACGTCGAGGAAGGCGAAGGAGGGCGCCGGCAGGGAGGGCGGGAGCGAGCCGATGCGGGTGACGTGGAGGTGCAGGGCCTCGGCCACGGCCGTCGCCGCGGCGACGGCGGCGAGGGAGAAGGGCACGGTGGGTTTCCAGCGGGCGCCCGCCACCATCAGCGCCGCCGAGCCGAGCGCGAGCAGCAGGGCAGGCCAGTGCGGGGCGGCGCCGAACTCCTCGGCCGCCCGCGCCGCGACGACCGCGACCTGCTCGCCGTGCGGCAGCGGCACGCCGAGCGCGTTCGGCACCTGCTGCAGGGAGATCACTGCGGCGATGCCGATGGTGAAACCGGCGATCACGGGCGCGGGCACGTACGCCATGGCGGATCCGGCCCGGGCGAAGGCCAGCCCCAGTAGCATCAGCCCGGCGAGCAGGCCGACCGTGAGGACGCCGTCGGCGCCGTAGTGGTGCACGATCGGCACGAGGACGACGGTCATCGCGCCGGTGGGGCCGCTGACCTGGCGCGCGCTGCCGCCGAGGAGCGCGGCGAGCGACCCGGCGACGATCGCGGTGATCAGCCCGGAGGCGGCACCGAGCCCGGAGGTGACCCCGAAACCGAGGGCGAGGGGGAGGGCGACGACGGCGACGGTCAGGCCGCAGAGCAGGTCGCGCCGCGGAGCGCGGGTCATGGAGCGGAGGTCGGTGCGGGAGGGCAGGACGGAGAGGGCCGAGCGAGGGGGGTTCATGGGTCTTCTTCGTGAGGGGGTGGCAGGTGGTTCAGGGCAGCAGGGAGACCAGCCCGGTGTCGAGGTCGAAGCGGGCCGCCGTGATGTGCGCCGACGTGAACGCCGGGTCGGCACGGATGGCGTCGCGTACCCAGACCGTGTTGGCCCGCATGGTGTGTTCGGCCCAGTCGCCGGGCAGGTGCCGGGTGCGCAGGGCGGCCGGGGCGATCTCGTCCACCAGCAGCTCCAGATGGCCGGGGACCGGGGCGTCCGTGCGCAGGTGGTCCAGCGTGGCCGCGACCGCCCCGCAGCGCTCGTGCCCGAGCACCAGCACCAGCGGGATGTGCAGTTCCTGGACGCCGTACTGGATGGAGGCGAGCACCGCCTCGTCCAGCACCTGGCCGGCCGTCCTTATGCAGATCAGGTCTCCGAGGCCCTGGTCGAAGACGAGTTCCGGCGGCACGCGGGAGTCGATGCAGCCGACCACCACCGCGAACGGGTGCTGTCCGGCCGCCAGTGCGTGCCGCAGCCCGTTGTCCTCGTGCGGGTGGCGGGAATTGCCGGTGGCGTAGCGCCGGTTGCCGGCGAGCAGGTCGGCGAGGGCGGAGCGGGCGGTGACGGGCGGGCGGGGCCGGGCGTCGGGGTCGGCGGGGGCCGCCGACGCGGGGGCGGCGGCCAGCGCGCCGACGGCGGTGGCGGCGAGAAAGGCCCTGCGGTTCGAGGCCATGACGCATCCTCAGGTGTTGTGCCGATAGCGCACATTCACCGTATGCATGCGATCAGTCACCCTGAGTGCCCGTTTAAGGACACTTGGTTGATTCGTCGTCAGATCATCGCCGCCCGGATACCCCCTCTTGATCTCTTCATCTGTTGATCAGACGAGCCCGTGCTGCTTGGCGTACGCGTTGGCCACGTCCTCCGGGTCCTTCTTGTCGTTGTCGACCTGGCTGTTGAGCTGGGTGAGCTGGGCGGTGGTCAGGACGTTGCCGAGCCTGGCGAGGGCCTTGCGGACCTTGTCGTCGGCCTTGCGGTCGGCGATGAGCGGGACGATGTGCTGGCTGGGGATGAGGTTCCTGGGGTCGGTCAGCACCACCCAGTCGTTGGCGGCGATGTCGGTGTCGGTGGTGAAGAGGTTCGCCACGTCCACGTCGCCCTTCTTCAGGGCGCCCTTGACCAGCGGGCCGTCGGAGTCGAGCGACTTGAACTCCTTGAACTCCACGCCGTAGACGTCCTTCAGGCCGATCGCGCCCACCCTGCGCTTCTTCACCTCGGGCGCGGCACCGATGACCAGCTTGCCGGTCTGCTTCGCCAGGTCGGCGAGGGAGGCGAGGCCGTACTTCCGGGCCGTCTGACGGGTGACCACGAAACAGTCGGAGTCGGCGGCCTGGCCGTACGGCAGGACCTGGAGGCCGCTGGGCATCGCCAGGGTGAGCGCGTTCTGCATGGTGCCGGGCTCCGCCGAATCGTCCTTCGGGGCGAGGTAGTTGAGGAGGGCGCCCTGGTACTCGGGGAGCAGGTCGATGTCTCCGCTCTTCAGTGCGGGGATCACGATCTCGCGGGTGCCGAGGTTGGGGCGGACCTTCACCTTCACGCCGGCCTGCTGGAGTACGGCCGCGTAGAGGTAGCCGAGTACCTGGTTCTCGGTGAAGTTGGCGGTGCCGATGGTGACTCCGCCCTTGCTGGAGCCGCCGCCACCGGAGGCGGAGCCCTGGCCGTCGAGGGAGGTGATGCCGCTCGCGCAGGCGGAGAGGGCGGGGACGGAGGCGGCCGCGAACAGGCCGCCGATGAGGGTGCGTCGGTTCATGGTCTGTGTTCCCTAGGCGGTGCGGTGGCGGAAGAGGAAGCGCTGGAGGGTGCTCAGCAGCAGGTC
This sequence comes from Streptomyces sp. NPDC051172, assembly GCF_040682555.1. Lineage (NCBI taxonomy): Bacteria > Bacillati > Actinomycetota > Actinomycetes > Kitasatosporales > Streptomycetaceae > Streptomyces > Streptomyces sp. NPDC051172. The sequence continues at coordinate 82,603 of NZ_JBFBBE010000032.1, read as the reverse complement.
GAGGAGTACGGCGACCAGGGCGACCAGCACCGCGCCGCCCAGCACCTGCACGAGGTCGCGCTGGGCGAGGCCGTCGAAGACGTAGCGTCCGAGGCCGCCGAAGGAGACGTACGCGGCGATCGTGGCCGTGGCGACGACCTGGATCAGCGCCAGGCGCAGGCCCGTCATGATCAGGGGGAGTGCGAGGGGCAGTTCGACCTGGAACAGGACCTGGTGGCCGCGCATGCCCTGGCCGCGGGCGGCGTCGCGGACGTCCGGGTCGACGGCCGTCATCCCGGCGTAGGTGTTGGTGACGATCGCCGGGACCGCGAGCGCGACCAGGGCGACGTACACCGGCAGCATCGACAGGCCGCCGGCCAGGAAGACCAGCACGACCAGGCCGACGGTCGGCAGCGCGCGGCCGAAGGACGACAGGTTGATCGCGACGAACGCGCCCTTGCCGGTGTGGCCGATCAGCAGTCCGAGGGGGAGGCCGATCGCGGCCGCGATGAGGGTCGCGAGGAGCGAGTACTGGAGGTGCTCGGCGAGGCGGTGGGCGATGCCGTCCGGGCCGGTCCACTGCGATCCGCTGGTCAGCCAGCTGCCGAGGTTCTTGAAGAGTTCGTACATCTCAGGCTCGCCGCCTCTTCCACGGGGTGAGGGCGTACTGGAGGGCCACCAGCAGGGCGTCCGCGACCACGGCGAGGAGGATCGTGAGGACCACGCCCACGATCACCGGGGTCGGGAAGTTGCGCTGGAAGCCGTCGGTGAAGAGCTGGCCGAGGCCGCCGTCGCCGATGTAGGTCGCGACCGAGACCAGCGAGATCGACATGACCGTCGCGATACGGACGCCCGCCATGATCACGGGGAGCGCGAGCGGGAACTCGACGGTGAGGAGCGTGCGCAGCGGGCGCGTGCCCATCGCCTTGGCCGCCTCCTTGGTCCTGGCGGGGACCGAGTCGAGGCCCTCGACCGTGTTCCGCAGCAGCACGACCAGGGTGTAGACGGTCAGGCCGATGACCGTGGTGGTGCGGGTCAGGCCGCTGATCGGCAGCAGGAGCACGAAGATCGCGATCGACGGGATTGTGAACAGCACGTTCGAGAAGCCGAGCAGGAAGCCGCGCAGGGGGCGGATCCGGTGCGCGACCACCGCGAGCGGCAGCGAGATCAGGACGCCGAAGAAGACGGCGGTCAGAGCGGCCTGGAGGTGGGAGACCGTGAGGCTGGTGAGGTCGTCGGTGTGGTCGCCTATCCACGACCAGTCGATGGTCATGCGGCCACCCGGGCTTCCGTGTGCGCCTGGCCGGCGTGCCGGTGGATGTCGTCGCGGGACGAGACGCCGGTGAGGACGCCGCCCGCGTCGACGCGGGCGATCAGGCCGGTGGGGGAGGCGACCGACTCGTTGAGGGCCGACAGCAGGGAGTCGGTGTCCTTGAGCGGGCGTACGGGGAGCTCGGCGTCCGTGCTCGCCCAGTGCCGGGGCTTGCGTGCCTCGTCGAGTACGAGGGTCCAGGCGCCGCCCTCGGGGGCCGGGCCCTGCGGTACGTCCGCGAGGGTCTTCAGCGAGAGCAGCTTCAGGCCGCGCTCGGCGCCGAGGAAGTCGGCCACGAAGTCGTCGGCCGGGCGGGCGAGCAGCTCGGCGGGTGGGGCGCACTGCACCAGATGGCCGCCGGTGCGGAAGATCGCGATCTGGTCGCCGAGCCGCACGGCCTCGTCGACGTCGTGGGTGACGAAGACGATGGTCTTGCTCAACTCCTTCTGCAGGCGCAGGAGTTCGTCCTGGAGCTGGGTGCGCACCACCGGGTCGACCGCGCCGAACGGCTCGTCCATCAGCAGGACGGGCGGGTCGGCGGCCAGTGCGCGGGCCACGCCCACGCGCTGCTGCTGGCCGCCGGAGAGCTGGTGCGGGTAGCGCCGGCCGGCGTCGGGGGCGAGGCCGACGGTCTCCAGCAGCTCGGCGGCCCGGGCGCGGGCCTTCCGGCGGCCCCAGCCGAGCAGGAGCGGCACGGTGGCGATGTTGTCCAGCACCGTGCGGTGCGGGAAGAGGCCCGACTGCTGGATGACGTACCCGATGGAGCGGCGCAGCTCGGCGGCGTCCTGCCGCGTGACGTCCCGGCCGCCGACCCGGATGGTCCCGGAGGTCGGCTCCACCATGCGGTTGATCATCCGCAGGGTGGTCGTCTTGCCGCAACCGGAAGATCCGACGAGGACCGTCACGCCCCCTTCCGGAATGTCCAGGGAGAGGTCGTGGACTGCTGTCGTGCCGTTGGGGAAGCGCTTGTGGACCGCGTCGAACTGGATCATGAGTTGTCCCTTGCCCGGCTGTATAACGTCATGCAGAGTTCTTGGTATCTGAATAGCTTGTCAACGGTTCGGTGTTAATCCGAGGTAACGGATGACCGAAGAGCAAGATCCAGTGTCCGGATTGATGGGAGTTTGCGCCTTATGTCGTCTCGGATCGTGGACATGTCGCATGCGGCGTTCTCCGGGGGTGCCGGACTCGTCGTCCTCGACGGGGTCGGTCTCGGCGTCGTGGACGTCGTGCGCCTCGCCGACGGGACCGCGCGGCCGGTCCCCGGGAGCGAGGCGATGCGGCGCGTCGAGGAGTCCTGGGACGCCGCCCGGCAGATCGCCGCGACCGGGCGCGTCTACGGCCGCTCCACCGGCGTGGGCGCCAACCGGAACGAGGACGTGCCCACCGAGGCGGCCGCCGAGCACGGCCTCAGGCTGCTGCGCAGCCACGCCGGCGCGATCGGCGAGGAGCTGCCCCCGCGGGAGGTGCGGGCGATGCTCGCCGTCCGCGCCAACCAGCTCCTCGCGGGTGGCGCAGGGCTCAGGCCCACCGTCGTCACCGCGCTGTGCGAGGCGCTGGAGAGCGGGGCGCACCCGGTCGTCAACGAGTTCGGCTCGGTCGGCACCGGCGACATCGCGGCCCTCGCCCAGGCGGGCCTCGCACTCGCCGGGGAGCATCCCTGGCGGGGGCCGAACGCACCCAAGCCCCAGCCCCTCGACAACAACGACGCGCTGGCCTTCATCAGCAGCAACGCCCTCACCCTCGGTCAGGCCGCCCTCGCCCTGCACGAACTGCGCGGGCTGGTACAGGCCACCCAGGTCGTCGCCGCCCTCTCCCTGCTCGCCGTCGACGGCTCGCACGAGGCGTACGCCGCGCCCGTGCACGCCGCCCGCCCGCACCGGGGCTCCAGCGAGGTCGCCCGCCGGATGCGGGCGCTGATCGGCGCGGCGGACCGGCCCACGCCTCCCCTCGGCCGGATCCAGGACCCGTACGGCTTCCGCTGTCTGCCCCAGATCCACGGCCCCGCGCTGGATGCGGCGGACAACTTGGAGGAGGTCGTGGCGATCGAGATCAACGCGGCCGCCGAGAACCCGCTGATCTCACCCGAGGACATGGCCGCCTACCACCACGGCGGCTTCTACCAGGCCCAACTCGCCCTCGCCCTGGACCACTTCAGGCTGTCGCTCACCCAGGTGGCCCGCCTGTCGACCTCCCGCCTCTCCACGCTCAACGAGCCCGCGTTCACCCGGCTGCGGCCCTTCCTCGCCGACGACGTGCCCGCCTCCTCGGGCGTGATGATCCTCGAGTACGCCGCCGGGGCCGCCCTCGGTGATCTGCGGGCCTTCTCCGCTCCCGCCTCGCTCGGGCACGCTGTACTCTCCCGGGGCGTCGAGGAACAGGCCAGCTTCGCCTCGCTCGCCGCACGTCAGACACTGCGCGCCTGTCGCGCGTACCGTCTCGTCGTGGGCTGCGAACTGGTCGCCGCCGTACGTGCCTTGCGCCAGCGCGACCTGCGGCCCGAACCGGACCTCCCGGTGGGCCGGGCGCTGGAGCTCGCCGAGTCGGTACTGGCGGCCGACCAGGCCGACCGGCCGCTGACGGACGACGTGACGGCGGCGGCCGCACTGCTGGACCGGTTCACGGACATCTGGAGGGGGAGCGGGTCATGAGCACGGAGAGGGAACTGAGCGTGGTGGACAGTCCGGCGGGGCGGCTGCAGGCGCTCTTCGAGGGGCACCGGCTGACGCCGACCCAGCGGCGCATCGCGCACAGCATGGTGCGGCGCGCGGCCGACGTGCCGTTCCTGTCCAGTGTGGAGCTGGCCGAACTGGCCGGGGTCAGCCAGCCGTCCGTGACCCGCTTCGCCGTCGCCCTCGGCTTCGACGGCTACCCGGCGCTCCGCAAGCACCTGCGCGAGGTCGCCCCCGCCGAACAGGCCGCGGACGCCGGCTCGTACAACGAGTACCAGCAGGCCGTGGAGGCCGAGATCGAGAACCTCCGGCACCTCGCGGAGCTGCTGGCCGATCCCCGGCCCGTGCAGAAGGCGGGCCGGCTGCTGGCGGCCTCCCGGCCGCTGCCCGTCCTCGGGCTGCGCGCCGCCGCCTCCCAGGCCTACGGCTTCGGCTACTTCGCCGCCAAGGTCCACCCGGACGTCCGGCTGCTCAACGAGGGCGGCACGATGATCCACGACCGCATCGAGGCCGCCGTCCGGGCCGGGGCGACGGCGCTGCTGTGCTTCGCGCTGCCCCGGCATCCGCGCGAGGTCGTGGACACGCTGGCCTTCGCGAAGGAGGCCGGCCTGACGGTGGTGACGGTCGCCGACTCGGCCTTCGCGCCGGTCGCCAAGGTCTCCGACCTGCTCCTGCCCGCCGCCGTCGGCACGGGCCTCGCGTTCGACACCGCCTGCGCGCCGATGCTGCTCGGCCGCGTCCTGCTGGAGGCGATGTGCGACGACCTGCCGGACGCACAGGCCCGCCTGGAGGAGTTCGACGTACGGGCGGCGGCGCGGGGGCTGTTCGTGGAGTAGGGCCGCGTTTTCAGATTCGTCTCACGTTGCCTCGTTAGCGTGCGTCCCACGGATGCCGCACAGACGTGAGACGGGAGACGGACGTGGCACGCGGAGAAGGCAGAGCCCAGGGTCTGGCTCGGGTGGCCGTCGTCGTACGGGCCGGGGCCGCACCCCTTTGGTGGGCCGGGGTGTTCGCGGCGGGTGTCGGAGTGCTGGTGCCGGGGCTGACCGGGCGGCGGATCGGCTTGCTGGCGGGAGCCGCGCTGTTCCTCCTCGCCGTGGCGGTCGTCTCGACCGTGCGGCGCAAACGGTACGCCGCGCTCGCCCGGGCGGCCGCCCGCGCCGGCAGGCACGACGTGCTCCAGGACCGCGCGGTGAGCGTGCGCAACTGGCGCCGCGGGCACCGCTGGTGGCTGCTGCTCGCCTTCGCGGCGGCCGTGGGCAGCGCGTTCGCGGTGCCGGCCGCCGGGGGCATGCTGCTCGCCGGGTGCGGCACCGGGCTGCGGCTGAAGGCCGCCTGGCTCGGGCGGCGCGAACGGGCCGACGACGCCCTGCTGTGGGTACGCGTCGACTGGCTCGCCGCGAACGGCGGACGCCCGGCCGGCAAGGCCGTCAAGGCGTACCGCAGCACGGGCATCGCGGCGGGCGACGCGGCTCCGGGCGGAGCGCGACGCCGCACCGCGGCGCTCGTATAGCGAGACGGTCGGTCAGACCTCGAGCTCCTCCTCGATCTTCCTCAGCTGGTGGCGGGCCATCGCCAGGTTGGACCTCTTGGCGTCCAGCACCAGGTACAGGAAGAGACCGTTGCCGCCGCGGCCGCTGATCAGGCGGATCAGGTGGTACTGGTCGTTCAGCGTGATCAGGATGTCCTCGATCTGGCCCTTGAGCCCGAGGTGCTCCATGGTGCGCATCTTGGCGCGGACGACATCGGTGTTGCCGGCGGCGGCGACATTCAGGTCGAAGCCCTTGCTGCCGCCCATCGTGCCCAGCGCCATGCCGCTGGTGTAGTCGACGAGCGCGACGCCGGTGGCGCCTTCGATGGAGGCGAGCGCCTCTTTCAGTGCGGTTTCGGTGTTGGCCATGACTGTGCTCCTCGGTTCCTCTCAACTTTCCGTGGTGGTGCGCGCGTTGGTGTTGGTGGTTGTGGTGCGTGGTGCGCGCGGGGTTCTGGTCCGTGGGGCGGCCGGTTTGCTCTCCGGTTTGGCCGCCTTGGCCTCGCTGGCCGGACTGCTCTGGTGGGCGGGTGCCGTACGGCTGTCGCCGAGCTCGCCGATGCGGGCGGCCGCCCGGCGGCCCTCCAGGAGGAGCCGGCCGAGGTTCACGCGGTCCTGGGCGAGCAGTGTCAGCACGGCTGCGCCGCCCGCCGCGTACGCCGCCACATAGCCGTACGCGCCTCGCACGACCAGTTCGCGGAACTCGCCCTGTCCCGTCGCGTCCGCCAGCTTCACCGCTGCTCCGTGCGCGGTCTCGACGAGCGCGGCCATGCCGTTCGGCTCGACGCCCGGGGTGTCGTGGGCGAGGACGCGCCCGTCGAGGCCGGTCGCGAGGGCGCCGGTGAGCTGGGGGACGCGGGCTCTCAGACGGCGCAGCTCCTCGAGGATGTGCGGGTCGGCAGCCATCCGGTGTCTCCTCTCGAACCAGTCAAAGGGCCTCCAGCGCATCCCTGAGCCTCTTCAGCAAGATGGTGTGGGGATCGGGCGGCAGCTGTTCGGGGCCGGTCGGCGGGGGTGGCTCGCCGCGGGTGGGCGGCGGCTGGGCCGGCTTCGGCTGTGCCGGAACGGGCAGGGGTGATACGACCCCTGCCGCCATCAGCCGCCGCACGTCCACCAGGGTGTGGAAGGCCGGGCGGCCCAGTTCGCGGGCGATGTCGGGTGCCGTGCGCTTGCCGTTCACCCGGTCCAGCACCGTCTGCTGGCGGCGGGTGAGGGCGGGGGCCGCCACGGGGTCCGCGCGGATCAAGGGGGCCTCGTCCGTCCGCGGGTCCGGCCAGATGCGGTGGAGGAGGTCGCGGCGGCGCAGCGTCTCGTGCTCCAGGGCGGCCACCGGGACCGGGTGGATCGGGCCGAGCGGGTGGGCGCTGCCGTAGCGGAAGCGGCCGGGCGTGCTGCTGGGGGCGAGCGCGAAGTACGCGGCGTCGTACAGCGCCGTCAGCTGGCACAACTCCAGGGCGCCGGAGGCGAGATGCCCCCCGTCGACGAGGTGGCTGCCGACGCTGTGACCGTCGTCCGCCTCCGTGAGCGCCCGCTGCCAGGCCTCGGGGGAGAGCGTTCCGTGGGCCGTGAGGAGCATGTCCAGGCCGGGTGCGGACGGGCTGTCGGCGTGTACGACCAGGCCCTCGGCCAGGTGGAGCGTGCCGCGCTCGCGGACCAGGACACCGGTCGCCTGTTCGGCGGCGAGCCGGGTCAGCATCGGGGAGACACCGCCCCACCCGCGCCCGCCGGCCGCGGTCTTGGTGCGTACGGGCAGACGCGGGGGTTCGGCCGTCCGGACCGCGGTCATGCCAGCACCAGCCGTTCGGCCATCTCGCCCAGCCGGATGCGGGCCAGCGCCAGGTTGCCCTCCGCGCGGGCCAGCCACAGGTGCAGGAACACACTGCCGTCGAAGGAGGCCCCCACGAACCGCAGCACGTGATAGCTGTCCCGGTTGCTGACGATCAGATCCTCGACCGGCGGATCCGCGTCTGCGGCCGCGCCGTCCTCGGGATCGTCGTCCGGTGCGAACGCACGCTGCTCGGCGGCCAGCCGGGCGATCTCGGCGGCCTCCACCGCGGCCGCCTCCTGGTCGCCGCCGGGCGACTCGCCGACGGTGCCCAGGGCCAGCCCGCTCATCCAGTCGATCAGTGCGGCCCCCCGGGCACCGGGCAGTCGCATCGCTTCCAGCAGACACTCGTCGATTCCGGGCACCGTGGCTCCCCTCCCGCCTGCGGTTCGGCTGAGTGATGCCGAAACTACGCAACGTGTGCGCGAGGGGTGAGCGTTCTGGCATTTTCCAGTGGAACATGCGCCGGAGGACTAAGGTGGGTCAACTTGCCTTGATTCACTCCTAGTTGGCCATCAGATCCACCGGTGTGCGTCAAGGGTGGTCAGGTGCCCGGAGGGTGGTGAGCGAGTCCGCGTGCGCCCCTCCCGACTCGGCCACGATCTCGTCGAGGCTCTGCGGCTCCCGGACGGTCGCGAAGGCGATGCCCCCGGCCCCGTCCGGTGCGAAGCCGTAGATCCCGGGCCGGGCAAGGGAGTTGTACGCGTAGTGGTGCGCGAAGTAGTACGCGCCCGTGTCCAGTGCCGCCGCGTAGTCGCCCTGCTCCAGCAGCGGCAGCGCCCGCCCCTCTGCCAGCAGGTCGCCCGAGAAGCAGGCCGGCCCTGCCACGTCCTGCGCGACCGCCGGGCCCTCCTTGGGGTGCCCCTTGCCGTCGTAGGCGGCGATCCTGAGCGGCCACGCTCCCGGCGCGTACACCGTCCGCGTCGCCACCTGCACGCCCGCGTGCGTGACCGCGACCGGCCGCCCGCCCGCGCTCTTGGCGTACTCCACCCGGGCCACCACCGTGCCGTGCTTGGCCAGCAGCGACCGTCCGAACTCGGTGACCAGCCCGTACCGCCCGTCGAACAGCCCCGGCACCGCCTCGCTCAGCAGTCGCGCGTACTGCGCGTACGTCGGTGTCGTGTCGTCCGAGCCGAAGTTCACCGGCAGCCCGCCGCCGATGTCGAGGGTGTCGATCTGCGGGCGCCCGAGCCGCCGGTTGATCTCCTCGGCGAGTGCATACGTCTCGGCCACGCCCTGCACCATCAGCGAGAGCGGAATGCCCTGCGACCCGGTGTGCGCATGCAGCCGCCGCAGCCACGGGCGGTCCGCATACGCCCGCACGACCCACTCCCGCGCCCCCTCGTCCCGCAGCGCCACCCCGAACTTCGAGGTCGCCGTCGCGGTCGACGTCGCCTCGATGGAGCCCCCGCCGACCTGCGGGTTCACCCGGAGCCCGAGCGGGGAGCGGCTGGTCGCGGATCGCATCAGGGTGTCGATGCGGTCCAGCTCCTGCGGGTTGTCCGCGTTCACGGCGATGCCCAGCGCCAGCGCCTCCCGCAGCTCGGCCGGGGTCTTCGCGGGCGAGTCCAGGACCGTGTGGCTCGGCGGCACGCCCGCCGCCCGCGCCAGCGCCAGCTCGCCCGGGCTCGCCACCTCCGCGCCGATCCCCTCCGCCTGTAGTAGCCGCAGTACCGGCACCAGTGGGCTCGCCTTCACCGCGAAGGCGTGCAGCACGGGCGTGCCGGGCGCGGTGACCGCGTCGAACGCCGCCCGCAGCTCGGCGGCCGCCTCCCGGATGCCGGTGACGTCGAGCAAACCCACGATGGGGGTGCCGGGCCCCAGCAGCCCCTGCTCCACGGCGGCCCGCACCGCGTCGTCACGCCGGGCCGCCCGCTCGGCCCCGTCCCTGCCGTGCCTGCCGTCCATGACGTCCCCCGTTCCTCGCCGTTCGTGCCTGGTGCATCCAGCCAAACATCTGCGGTGGGCGCACGCTGGCCCGCGAATGTATTGACTAGTTCTATTCAGGACGTCAGGATGTGAATAACGGCAGCAACAATCCGCTAGGAGGCAGACCATGTCAGGACCCCGCCCCGTCCGAGCACCGCGCGGTACGGAACTGAGCGCCCTGGGATGGCAGCAGGAAGCCGCCCTGCGGATGCTGCAGAACAACCTCGACCCGGAGGTCGCCGAGCACCCCGACAAGCTCGTCGTCTACGGCGGCACCGGCAAGGCGGCCCGCGACTGGCGCTCCTTCGACGCCATGGTGCGGACCCTGAAGGGGCTGAAGCAGGACGAGACCATGCTGGTCCAGTCCGGCCGCCCGGTCGGCGTCATGCAGACCCACGAGTGGGCCCCGCGCGTCCTCATCGCCAACTCCAACCTGGTGGGCGACTGGGCCAACTGGGAGGAGTTCCGCCGCCTGGAGGCCCTCGGCCTGACCATGTACGGGCAGATGACCGCCGGTTCCTGGATCTACATCGGCACCCAGGGCATCCTCCAGGGCACCTACGAGACCTTCGCCGCCGTCGCCGCGAAGAAGTTCAACGGCACTCTCGCCGGGACCATCACGCTGACGGCCGGCCTCGGCGGCATGGGCGGTGCCCAGCCCCTCGCCGTGACCATGAACGACGGCGTCGCGATCTGTATCGACTGCGACCCGCGTGCCATCGAGCGCCGCATCGAGCACCGGTACCTGGACGTGAAGGCCGACAGCCTGGAGCACGCCCTCCAGCTCGCGGTCGAGGCCCGCGACGCCCGCCGCCCGCTCTCCATCGGCCTGCTGGGCAACGCCGCCGAACTGCTGCCCCGCATGCTCGCCGAGTCCGCCCCCATCGACATCGTCACCGACCAGACCTCCGCCCACGACCCGCTGTCGTACCTGCCGCTGGGCATCGACTTCGACGACATGGCGGACGCGGCGGCGAAGGACCCGGCCGGGTTCACGGTGCGCGCGCGGGAGTCGATGGCCAGGCACGTCGAGGCGATGGTCGGCTTCATGGACGCCGGTGCGGAGGTCTTCGACTACGGCAACTCGATCCGTGGCGAGGCTCAACTCGCCGGGTACGAGCGGGCGTTCGCGTTTCCCGGCTTTGTGCCGGCGTACATCCGGCCGCTGTTCTGCGAGGGCAAGGGGCCCTTCCGGTGGGCCGCGCTGTCGGGTGAGGCGTCCGACATCGCGAAGACCGACAAGGCGATCCTGGACCTCTTCCCGGAGAACGAGTCCCTGGCGCGCTGGATCAAGATGGCGGGGGAGCGGGTCCACTTCCAGGGGCTGCCCGCGCGTATCTGCTGGCTCGGCTACGGCGAGCGGGACAAGGCCGGGGAGCGGTTCAACGACATGGTGGCCTCCGGTGAGCTGGCGGCTCCGCTGGCCATCGGGCGTGACCATCTGGACTGCGGGTCCGTGGCGTCTCCGTACCGCGAGACCGAGGCCATGCTCGACGGCTCGGACGCGATTGCCGACTGGCCGCTGCTGAACGCGATGGTGAACGTGGCGTCGGGTGCGTCCTGGGTGTCCATCCACCACGGTGGCGGTGTGGGCATGGGGCGGTCCATCCACGCGGGGCAGGTGTCTGTCGCCGACGGTACGAAGCTCGCGGGCGAGAAGATCCGCCGGGTGCTGACGAACGACCCCGGGATGGGTGTCATCCGGCATGTCGACGCCGGGTACGACATCGCCGAGTCGGTCGCGGACGAGCGGGGTGTACGGGTTCCGATGCGCGAGGGTGACGAGGCGTGAGGCAGGTCGAGGGCGGGCACGGCAACTCTTCGGTGGGGGCTGAGCTCTCGTCGCCGACTGCGGGTTCGGCTGTGCCCACCCGCCCCCACTCTCAACTTCGTTCGAGCGGGGGGACCCCCATCGCCCTGCGGAACGACTGCCCACAGCCTGGACGGCCCGAGGCCGCGCAGCCTGGCGGTGGTGGCTCGTTCCACTCCATGTGGCGCGAGTTGCTTCCCATCGGGCGGCACGCCGAGTCTCGTGGGTACCGGCGGTTCGCCTGGACCGGGGCCGACGCCGAATGCAGGGCCTGGTTCACGGAGCAGGCCGAGGCGCGCGGGATGGCCTACGAGGTCGACCGGAACGGGAATCAGTGGGCCTGGGTCGGGGATCCGGGGGCCGGGGATGCCGTCGTCACGGGGTCGCATCTTGACTCCGTGCCCGACGGGGGTGCCTTCGACGGGCCCCTGGGCGTCGTGTCCTCCTTTGCCGCGCTCGACGAACTCCGTGGCAGGGGAGTGGAGTTCCGCAAGCCGCTCGCCATCGTCAACTTCGGTGACGAGGAGGGCGCCCGGTTCGGGCTGGCCTGTGTCGGCTCGCGGCTCACCGCCGGGCAGCTCACCGTCGAGAACGCCCACAAGCTGACCGACGGGGGCGGGGTCAGCCTGCCCAAGGCCATGGAGGCCGCCGGGTACGATCCCGACGCCATCGGGGCCGACCCGGAGCGGCTCGGGCGGATCGGGGCCTTCGTCGAGCTGCATGTCGAGCAGGGGCGGGCACTCGACCTGTCCGGCGACCGCGTCGGCATCGCCAGTGCCATCTGGCCGCACGGCCGCTGGCGGTTCGACTTCCGGGGCGAGGCCAACCACGCCGGCACGACCCGTCTCGTCGACCGGCGCGACCCCATGCTGTCGTACGCCGAGACCGTGCTCGCCGCCCGCCGGGAGGCCGAACTCGCCGGTGCCGTCGCCACCTTCGGCAAGATCGCCGTCGAGCCGAACGGTGTCAACGCCATCCCCTCGCTCGTGCGCGGCTGGCTCGACTCCCGCGCCGAGGATCAGCAGCGCCTCGACGCCGTGGTCGGAGGGATCGAGAAGGCCGCCCGCGAGTACGCCGCCGCACACGGCATCGACCTCGACGTCGTCCGTGAGTCCTTCACGCCCGTCGTCGAGTTCGACCACGCCCTGCGCGACGAACTGGCCCGCATCCTCGGCAAGGACACCGACATCACGGTGCCCGTCCTGGGTACCGGTGCCGGACACGACGCCGGAATCCTCTCCGGGAGCATCCCGACCGCCATGCTGTTCGTGCGCAACCCCACGGGTGTCTCGCACTCCCCGGCCGAGTTCGCCGCCGAGGACGACTGCGTGGCCGGGGTGCTCGCACTCGCCGACGTACTGGAAGGGCTGGCCTGCAGGTGACGCACCCCCACACGCGGACGTACTGGCTGGAGCACGCCTGGCTCGACACCCACGTCGAGCCGGGAGTCGCCCTCGACGTCGCCGACGGCCGCATCACCGCCGTCCGCACCGACGTGCCCGCCCCGCCCCCGGGCGCCGAGATCCTGCGCGGACTGACGCTGCCGGGGCTGGCGAACGCCCACTCGCACGCCTTCCACCGCGCCCTGCGCTCCACCGTCCAGGTCGGCTCCGGCACCTTCTGGACCTGGCGCGAGGTCATGTACTCGGTCGCCGACAAGCTGACCCCGGAGACCTACCACGCGCTCGCCCGCGCCGTGTACGCCGAGATGGCGCTGGCGGGCGTCACCTCCGTCGGCGAGTTCCACTACGTCCACCACGCGCGCGGCGGCACCCCCTACGCCGACCCCAACGCCATGGGCGAGGCCCTCATCGCGGCCGCCGCCGACGCCGGAATCCGTATCACCCTCCTGGACACCCTCTATCTCTCCTCCGGCCTCTCGAACCGGCCCGGCGGCGAGCCGCCGGGCACCCACCAGCTGCGCTTCTCCGACGGCAGCGCGGAGGCCTGGGCCGAACGCTGTTCAGTTCTCAAGGAACGCGATCACGCGCGGATCGGTGCGGCCATCCACTCCGTACGGGCCGTGCCCGCCGGCCAGTTGGCGACCGTGGCGCGGTGGGCCGAGGAGCGGCGGGCCCCGCTCCATGTGCACCTGTCGGAGCAGACCGCCGAGAACGAGGCGTGCCTGGAAGTCCACGGGTGCACCCCGACCCAGCTCCTCGCCCTGCACGGGGTGCTCGGCCCGCGCACCACCGGCGTCCACAACACCCATCTCACCGCCGAGGACATCTCCCTCATCGGCGGTTCCGGCACCGGTACCTGCATGTGCCCGACGACCGAGCGGGACCTCGCGGACGGCATCGGACCGGCCGTCGCCCTGCAGAACGAGGGCTCCCCGCTCAGTCTCGGCTCCGACAGCCACGCCGTCATCGACCTGCTCGAAGAGGCCCGCGCGATGGAGCTCAACGAGCGCCTGCGCTCCCGCAGCCGCGGCCACTGGACCGCCGCGGCACTGCTGCGGGCGGCCTCGGCCGACGGTCACGCCGCCCTCGGCTGGGACGAGGCGGGCAGGATCGAGCAGGGCGCCCTCGCCGACTTCACGACGATCGCACTCGACTCGGTCAGGACAGCGGGGCCGCTGCCCAGGCTCGGCGCCGAGACCGCCGTATTCGCGGCGACCGCAGCGGACGTACGGCACACGGTCGTGGGCGGCCGGCACGTCGTACGCGACGGCGCGCACGCGCTCGTACCGGATGTGCCGCAGGCCCTCGCGCAGGCCGTCGAAGCCCTGCGCGGCTGACCACAATCCCCCGTCCGGCCACCCACGAGGACACGACGATGAGCAGCACCGTCATCACCAACATCGCCACGCTGGTCACCAACGACCCCTCCCTCGGTGACGGCTCCCCCCTCGGACTGATCCAGGACGCGGCGCTCGTCATCGACGGCGACCGGGTCGCGTGGACCGGTGAATCAAGCAAAGCACCCGCCACTGACAACCGGTTCGACGCCGGCGGCCGGGCGGTCCTCCCCGGTTTCGTCGACTCGCACTCCCACCTCGTCTTCGCGGGCGACCGGACGCAGGAGTTCAACGCCCGGATGTCCGGGCGGTCGTACAGTGCGGGCGGCATCCGCACCACCGTCGCCGCCACCCGCGCCGCGAGCGACGAGGAGCTGGAGGCCAACCTCACCCGCTACCTCGCCGAAGCCCTCCGTCAGGGCACCACGACCTTCGAGACGAAGTCCGGCTACGGCCTGACCACCGAGGACGAGTCCCGCGCCCTGCGCATCGCCGCCGCCCACACCGACGAGGTCACCTACCTCGGCGCCCACATCGTGTCCCCCGACCACGCCGACGACCCCGCCGGCTATGTCGCCCTGGTCACCGGCGAGATGCTCGACGCGTGTGCGCCGTACGCCCGTTGGATCGACGTCTTCTGCGAGAAGGGCGCCTTCGACGGCGACCAGGCCCGCGCGATCCTCACCGCCGGGAGGGCCAGGGGCCTGCACCCGCGCATCCACGCCAACCAGCTCTCCTACGGACCCGGCGTCCAGCTGGCCGTGGAACTGGACGCGGCCAGCGCCGACCACTGCACCCATCTGACGGACGCGGACGTCGACGCGCTCGCGGGCAGCCGTACGGTCGCCACCCTGCTGCCCGGCGCCGAGTTCTCCACCCGCGCCGAGTGGCCGAACGCCCGCCGTCTCCTCGACGCGGGCGTCACCGTCGCCCTCTCCACCGACTGCAACCCGGGCTCGTCCTTCACCTCCTCCGTCCCGTTCTGCATCGCCCTCGCGGTACGGGACATGGGGATGACCCCGGACGAGGCGGTCTGGTCGGCCACCGCGGGCGGCGCCCGGGCGCTGCGCCGGGACGACATCGGCCGCCTGAGCCCCGGCGCCCGCGCGGACCTCATCACCCTCGACGCCCCGAGCCACGTCCACCTCGCCTACCGGCCGGGCGTGCCGCTGGTCACCGGGGTGTGGCGGCGGGGCGTCCGGGAAGTCTGACCGGGCTTCCGGGTCAGGAGGCCCCCGCCCGCCAGCGCTGCTCGGCACCGCCGTCCAGCGGCCGCAGCGACAGCCCGTCGCCCCCGTACGGCGTCAACGCCGTCTCGATGGCGATCGCGGGCCGGATCACACCGTCGGCGTCCACCATGAACATGAGGTTCTGGCCGTTCCTGCCGTACACCGAGTCGCACGTCCAGATGCCCACGCCCCGGTCCACATCACCTCGGCTGTCCAGGCAGAAGTCCGGGTCGGCCGAGGACTGCACCACCCCGCGCGCGGAGTCGACGCGCCAGCGCTGGGTGTTGGACGAGGAGCAGGGTGCCGTGACGACGTCCGTGCCGTTCTGGAAGTCGCCGTCGCGTACGTCCAGGCACCGGCCGGTGGCGACGTTCACGATCTGCGCGAACGTGCCGTCCGGGGCGTGAGTGGGCGAGGGGGAGGGCTTCGGAGACTTCGACGGCGACTTCGAGGGCCGCTTGGACGGGGCGGAACTCCGCGTCGGCGACGGCGACTTGCTCTTCGTCGACGGTGACGGCGACGGCGAAGGGACGGCGGAGACCGTCGCCGTGACCGTGACCTGCGCCGGGATCGTCGGCGTACCCACCGCGCCCGCCGCCTCCTGGGGCGGCGAGGACGGTGAAGCGGCCTGGGAGAGCAGGAAGATGAGCAGGGGCGCCAGGGCCACCCCGGCGGCGATCGAGGTCAGCAGGAGGCGCCGGGACGGAGGCCACGGCGCGACGTCCGCACGGGCCTTGGGGCGCGGCGCCTCCTCGGGCGTCGTGACATACGCCTTGCCCGCCCACGGCAGCAGGCCCTCGGCCAGCACGGTGCGTGGCGCGTCGCGCAGGGCCGACAGTTCCTCGTAGGCCGCCGTGCAGTGGGCGCAGTGCACCATGTGGGCCCGCAGGTCGGCGCTGGTACGCGGGCTGTGCGGCCGTACCGACTCCTCGATGAGCCGGCCGAAGTTGCCGCAGCGCGGGTCGGCCGAGGCGGCCAGACGGGAGCGCAGACACGCCTGGCCCATGGCCTGGAGGGCGGAGGCGGTCTCGTGGCCCACGTCCTCGCGGGTCAGGCCGAGGAAAGCCGCCGTCCTGTCCTGCGCCTCCTGCTCCACGATGCCGTACCAGACGAGGCCCTGGGCACGGGACGGGAGGGACCGGAAGGCGGTGAGCATGGGCGGTACGGGGACGTCGGAGCCCGCCGCGGTCAAGGCGAGCAGCAGGCCAGGGTCGAGACCGTCGGCTCGCCCCTCGGTCGCCCAGGAGGCGGCCAGGCGCCCGGTCAGGAGCAGGAGGTGAAGACGGAGGGGGACCAGGGGTTCGGTGCCGCGTGCCGTCTGCCGGACCGCCAGGGTGAATGCCTGCGCGGCCAGGTCCCGTGCGGCGGACTCGCTCGCCGTGCACAGCCGGACGTAGTCGAGGACCGACGGCTGATGGCGGGCGCGGAGTTCCTGCAGGGCCGGATAGAGGGTCGGGGCGCTGGTGCGCAGCAGTTCGGTCAGCCGCGCGTCGGACGCGCCCGCATGCACCTCATTCGGGGGTACACCCCCAGACTCCCGGCCGCCCCCGGTCTCGACTCCGTCGTCGGTCCCGTCGGCCCGAGCCATCCGCCCGCCTCCTTGCGCGCTTGCAGCCCGCCGGGATCCTGACCTACCGGCGGGTATGGGGGCCCATAGTGATGGATCGAAACCTCTGGGGAAAGAGTTTCTGTGGGTAACTCAGGGAACGCCTGAGCGCGGCCCACCCGGCAACCGGACGGACCGCGCTCAGCAGGACGAGGCAGGGGAGAGCGTCACTCCTCGAGTGTGAGCCCCTTGCGCAGGCGCGTCAGCGTCCGCGACAGCAGCCGCGACACATGCATCTGCGAGATGCCGAGTTCGTCGCCTATCTCGGACTGGGTCAGACCCGCGACGAAGCGCAGGGAGAGGATCTGCCGGTCCCGGGGCGGGAGTTCGGCGATCAGCGGCTTCAACGACTCGACGTACTCGATGCCTTCGAGTCCGTGGTCCTCGTAGCCGATCCGGTCCGCGAGCGCGCCCTCGGCGTCGTCCTCCTCGGGCTGGGCGTCCAGCGAGGAGGCGGTGTACGCGTTCGACGCCGCCATGCCCTCGACGACCTCTTCCTTCGTCAGCTCGAGGCGCTCGGCGAGTTCCGCCACCGTCGGCGCCCGGTCGAGCTTCTGGGCCAGCTCGTCACCGGCCTTGGCCAGGTCGAGCCGCAGCTCCTGCAGCCTGCGCGGTACGCGCACCGACCACGAGGTGTCGCGGAAGAAGCGCTTGATCTCGCCGACGATGGTCGGCATGGCGAACGTGGGGAACTCGACACCCCGCGCCAGTTCGAACCGGTCGATCGCCTTGATCAGGCCGATCGTGCCGACCTGGATGATGTCCTCCATCGGCTCGCTCCGTGAGCGGAAGCGGGAGGCGGCGAACTTGACCAGCGCGAGGTTGAGCTCGACGAGGGTGTTACGGACGTACGAGTATTCGTACGTGCCTTCCTCGAGGGACTCAAGGCGCTCGAAGAGGGTCTTGGAGAGCGCGCGTGCGTCTACCGGTCCCACTTCGTCGTACGGGGGGATCTCCGGAAGGCCTGCCAGCCCGGCAAGCGTGTCTGGGTCGTTGCTCTCGATGCTCTCGATGGGATCCAGATGTTCCGGAGGGGATGCCGACGTCGCCTCCTGGGTATGCGATGCGTCGAGCCGGGGTGACATGATGTCCTCCATCGTTCTCGGCATATGGCTGCCGAAGCCAGTGCGTGCACTGCGGTGTGCGGCGCCTCCAAAGCCGGCCGTGGTCGGTTACGTATCTCTACTAGCCCTACCCGCTTTCCCACGTCCGCCGCAAGTGCATTCTGTGGACATATGTCCGTTTGCGTGCGGTTGTTCGGGTGTCGGAGAGTGTGAGGAAGGCGTAGTGTTCGAGGGCGTGAGTCAGCAGTCACGACGTCGGGAGAAAGACGGCATGGACCGCGGGACGGTCGGCAGCGCACAGTCTGGCCGGCTACTGGTGGAGGTCAGGGAAGAGGGCTCCAGCGCCGTAGTGACCCCGGTGGGTGAGTTGGATCACCACACCGCCGATCTGTTGCGTGAGCCACTCGAGGAATGCCTCGCCAAGGGATTCACCCGGCTGGTGGTGGACTGCACACGGCTGGAGTTCTGCGACTCCACCGGGCTCAATGTGCTGCTCGGCGCACGCCTGAAGGCGGAGGCCGCAGGGGGTGGAGTGCATCTCGCGGGGATGCAGCCCGTGGTGGCGCGCGTCTTCGAGATCACCGGGGCGGAAGCGGTCTTCACCGTCCATGACACGCTCGAGGCGGCCCTGGCCGAGGAATCCGGCTGAGCCGGCCGCCGCGCCCGATGTCCTGCCCCACTCACCCCTGTGTGACCGGCACTTTCCGGGCGTCGCGCCCTCCGGGCCGAATAGGGGGGTGTTCTGCCGGTTCGGTCGGGCAGGAGACATCCTGTCGGCAGGGACATCCTGAACATGTCGGCAGCAACGCGTCGACGGCACAGCGGCGGATCCACCGTCGAGGTACGTACTGACTCTTGAATCGTGAACTGGTGAATCGGTGAATCGGTGAGGTGAAGCGCTGATGAGCACCACCCGGCCTTACTCGCCGGGCGACCGCGGCCCGGAGCCGACCGGCGCTTCCGGGGCGTCCGAGGGCGACGGGGCCCCGTCGTCGGCTGCGCCCGCGTCGTCCATGGGCGGCGGTCAGGCCCGCAGCCTGAACTTCGACGGTGAGAGCGGCGTCGTGCCGCTCGCCCGCGACTTCACCCGCCAGGCCCTGTACGCGTGGGGCTGGCTGCCCGCCGCCACGGCCGACCAGCGGGCCGCCGCCGAGGACGTGCTGCTCGTCGTCTCCGAGCTGGTCACCAACGCCTGTCTGCACGCCGAGGGCCCGGACCGGCTGTGGATCGCCTGCGACAACAAGGTCATCCGCATCGAGGTCTCGGACAAGGGCTCCGGCCAGCCGGCACCCCGCACCCCGCACCGCGCGGGCCGCCCCGGCGGGCACGGCATGTTCATCGTGCAGCGGCTCTGTCTGGACTGGGGCGTCGTACGGACACCGGGAGTGACCGGCAAGACCGTGTGGGCGGAGCTGGGCGCCCCGGCGTAATTCGCTTGGCGGGCCCGGCCCCGCTGCCTACCCTCGTCTGCAACGCGCTGACGGAGACAAGTAGCCGGGTCCATGCGGACCAGGGCGAATCCACTCCCGAGTGCGGGGAGGAAATGCCCCGCCGGCCGGCCCCCGTCACAGGGCCAGAACGAGACCGCCGTACGGCCGTGAGCTTTCGTCACGTACGGCGGTGAAGGCGTGGTGGCACCGCGAGCACCCTCTCGCCCACGCCCCGAGGGGCCATCCCCGGGGCGGCGCGTGCCGCTCCGGCAGAACCGGACGGAGCGTGCACGATGCTCGACGTCACCCGCATCCGACAGCACCCCGAGACCGTCCGCGACGCCCTGCGCAAGCGCGCCGTGGACGCCGACATCCCGGCCTTCCTAGCCCTGGACGCCGCCTTCCGCGAGACCCGGACGGCCGTGGAGCGGCTGCGCGGCGAGCGCCGGCGCATCTCGGCGGACATCGCCGTCCGACGGCGGGCCGGAGAGGCCGCCGAGGAACTCCAGGCCGCTGCCGGGGCCCTGGCCGACCGGCTGACGGAGGCCGAGGCCGGGCTCGACCGGCTCGCACGGCGGCACCAGGACTTCCTCGACGCCCTGCCCAACCTCCCGGACGACGACGTCGTCGCGGGCGGCAAGGAGAACAACCAGGTCGTACGGGCCGTGGGCGCCCCGCCGGCGTTCGGCTTCGCGCCCAAGGACCATGTGCAGCTCGCCGAGGACCTCCGCCTCGTCGACCACCGGCGGGGCGCGGCACTCGCGGGCAGCGGCTACTGGATCTACCGGGGCCAGGGCGCCGCCCTGGAGTGGGCGCTGCTCAACCACTTCCTCGACACCCACCGCCGGGCGGGCTACGAGTTCGTGCTGCCGCCGCACCTGCTCACCCATGAAGCGGGCTATACGGCCGGACAGTTCCCGAAGTTCGCCGACGAGGTCTTCCGCGTGGACGAGCACTTCCTCCTCCCCACCGCCGAGACCGCCCTGGCCAACCTGCACCGCGGCGAGACCCTCGACGAGCGGGAGCTGCCGCTCAAGTACGTCGCCTACACGCCCTGTTACCGCAAGGAGAGCGGCGCCCACCGCACCGCGGACCGGGGCACCCTGCGCGGCCACCAGTTCAACAAGGTCGAGCTGTTCCAGTACACGCGCCCCAGCGACTCGGGCGCCGCCCAGCTCGAACTGCTCGCCCGCGCCGAGGAGTTGGTCGCCGGACTCGGCCTGCACTACCGCATCACCAAACTCGCGGCCGGGGACACCAGCCCCGCCCAGGCCAAGACGTACGACGTGGAGGTCTGGCTGCCGAGCCTGGGCGCGTACGCCGAGGTCAGCTCGGTGTCGAACGCCCGCGACTACCAGGCGCGGCGCGGGGCCATGCGGTACCGCCCGGCCGACGGCGGCAAGCCGGCCTACCTGCACACCCTCAACGCCTCGGGTCTCGCCACCAGCCGCCTGCTGCCCGCGCTCCTCGAACAGCACCAGCGGGCGGACGGCACGGTGGCGGTGCCGGAGGTGTTGCGGCGGTGGGGAGCGCCGGACGTCCTGCGGGCGCACTAGCTCAGGGTTACCCAGGGTCACCCCCTCCACTCGAACCCCTTCGTGTGCGCGCCGGATCCCCACAACTCCGGCGCGCACCTTCTCTTCCCTCCTCAGGGCGCCGGGCGTACCTTGACGGCCGAATCTGATGTGCCGTCAGGAATTGGCGGAGGAACCCGAGGATCTCGAAGAGGGAGCGGAACCGTGTCGTACCGGAATCGAACCGCCGCGCTCGCGTCCGCCGCGGCCCTGGCCGGCTCGGCGGTGCTGCTCGCCGCCCCCGCAGCCGAGGCCACGGTCGTCGACGTCAACTACCAGTGCAGGACGCCGATCGGCAACAAGAGTGCCGTCTCGCCCATCGACATCAAGAGCGTCAAGAGCGGCAGCGCCTACAAGCTCACCATGTCGTGGCAGAAGGGCGTCTCCTCCAGCCCCGTCGAACTGGGCAAGGGCGCGATGAACCCGAGCGCCACCATCGTGCTGGGCGGCGCCGACAGCGGCACGGTGTCCGTCTCCGGGCCCGCCAACCAGGCAGCGATCCCCGCCAACACCCCCATCAAGATCAACGACTTGACGGGCACGTACACGCCGAAGAAGACCGGGAAGGTCACCTTCACGCCGGGCATTCTGACGATCAAGGCGCTCGGTACGACGACCACGTGCACGCCGTCGAACAATCCGGGGCCGGCGCTCAGCCTTGATGTGACGGCTACGGGGGGCTCCGCCGGGGGTGGTCAGGGCGGGGCGGATTCCGGCGGCTCTTTGCCGCAGACCGGGCCCGCTGACTCGGCGGTCGCGCTGGGGACGCTTGGCGGCACGGTTCTCCTTGCCGGAGTGGCGGGCGCATTGTGGCTTACCCGGCGGAACCAGGTGCCGCGTTAGGGCTGCCGCGATGGCTGTTGGCTGCGGCTTCGTCGTGGCTGGTCGCTCCCCCACTCTCGGCTGCGCTCGAGCGGGGCGACCCCCATCGCGGCGGAGCCGCAAATCGATACAGCCCCGCGCCCCTGAAGGGGCGCTGCCGCACCGCGCGGACTTCACTGACCCTCCGACACCTCTGCCGCACGACCACTGGAGCCGCCGGATGCCAACTGCCGCTCGCGTCCTGCTCGTGTCCCTGCTGCTCGTCATGACCGCCGCTCCGGCGGCCTCGGCCGCCGACGGGTGGTCGCTCGTGCCCTCCGGCGGCGGACGCCCGTCCTTCTACGCCGAGGGCGCGCCCGGGGCCGTCCTGCAGGACACGGTGTCCGTGGTCAACCGGAGTGGGCAGGTGGTCACGGTGCGGCTGAGCGGTACCGGCGTCCCGGTCGCTTTCGCTGCCGATCGGGTGCGGGTGCCCGCCCGTACGCGAGCCGACGTGCCGTTCGCGGTGCGTGCGCGTGGTGATCGCAGTGGTGAGATCGTTGCCCGTGATCAGGACGGCCGCCGGGCTGTGGTTCCGGTCCGGCTGCGGGCGGGTGGGCCGGTGCTGTCCGCGCTGACCGTGGAGCATGTGGCCGTGCGGGGTGGTCGCATCACGTATGACCTGGTCAATCGCGGTACCACGGTGCTCGTGCCGAGCCTCGCCGTGCACGCCGACGGCGTCTTCGGACCGGTGCTCGACCGGGCCCCGCGGGCGCTGCCGGTCCACCTGCGGCCCGGGCAGCGCCTTCGTCTCGCCGAGCCCTGGTCCGACCGCCCCGCCCTGGACTCGGTCGACGTCCGGCTGACCGTGACGGCGGCGGGCGGCGCGCACGACTCGGCCGGCGTGTCGGTGCGGTTCGTGCCGTGGGGAGCGGTGACGGGGGTCGCGGGTGCGGTGGTGGCCGGGGGCGCGCTGCTTCTCGTACGAGGTCTACGAGGTCTACGAGGTCCACGACGTCGTGGGCGCCGCACGGGCGACGGGGAGTCGCTCGAATCCCCGCGTACGGAAGCCGAGTTGACGGGAGCGGTGACGTGAACGGCAAGCTGCGGATCACGGCCTTGCTCGCGGTGCTCGCGGTGCTCGCGGTGCTCGCGGTGCTCGCGCTGCTCCTGCTGCCCCTGGCGGGCACGGCTGCGGCGGACGGGCCGACGGTCGGGCTCTCCAAGTCCCAGGCCGGCACCGGAGGTTCGATCACCGTCGGCGGCAGCGGCTGGCGTCCGCACGCCCTGCTGATGATGCTGATCTGCGGACAGGCGACGCCGTCCCGGGGTGTGATCGGCGGCACCAACTCCTGTGCCAACTCGGACGGAAGGGCCGTCACCACCGACGCCAAGGGCTCCTTCAGCAAGGGGCTGCCGGTCGCCGAGCCGCCGGTGCCGTGCCCGTGCGTGGTGCACGTGGCGACGGTCGAGGGCACGAAGGCGCAGGCGGACGCGGTCTTCCAGGTGGCCGGGCACGCCGTCGAACCGTTGCCCGCCGAGCCGTCCGGCGGGCAACTGTCGGTCCTCACGGACACCCGGCTCGACGGGTCGAGCGGCCTGCTCACCTGGTTCGGCGCGCCGCCCGCACGCACCCTCGTCTTCACCGTCGGCAACGCCGGCACCAGCGCGATCAAGAACCCTGTCTTCCAACTCGGCACCTCCCACGGCGTGTTCGCCCCGCAGTGGGAGGACCAGGAGTGGCGCGGCACCCTGGCACCCGGCAAGAAGGCGCAGATCAAACTCCCCGTCGAACTGACGGCGGGAGCGCACGGCGACTACACCGTCTCCCTCAGGTACGGCGGCAAGGTCCTCGCCGAGCAGCCCTGGGGCGTGGGCCGCCCGTGGGGCGTGACCCTGTTCTGGCTGCTGGTCTGCGTGGTCGTGCCGGCCGCGCTGTTCCGCGCCGGGATGGCGATCGTGGACCGGGTACGGCCGCGCCGCGCCGGCGGCCTCCGGCACCGGGGACTCCACCTGCCCGAACTGGCCCTGCGCATGCCGAAGTTCGGTCCCAAGGCGGCTCAGGAGCCTCCCTCGAATCCGACCCTGCCGTGGTTCACCCCGGACTCCGATCCGGGCACGGCCGGCCGGCTCTCCGCACCGCACCACGACGACAGTCCGACGAGTCCTACGACTCCCACCAGGAAGGGACCCCCGTGAGAAAGCGCAGGAGAGTCACACCGGTCGGCAGCGGGAGAGCGGGTGCGGCGGGCGCCGCCCTGGTACTGGGCTCGGCAGGCATCCTGCTGGGCCTGGCCGCCGGGCCCGCGCAGGCCGCGGAGGTCTCGTTCGCGACGCACTGCGTGCCGCCCGCGGGCATCACCCCTGTCGACGGCACCACGAAGGTCGAGATCACCGCGCCGGCCACGGCAAAGGTGGGCGACACGGTGGACGTCGTATGGAAGTTCGTCCAGGCCGCCTCCAAGAACCCGGACATCATCGACCTGCCCGCCAACTCGGTCCAGCCGTCCGGGGTGTTGAAGGCGGCCGGCGCACAGACCGCCGACATCGCGATGCAGGGGACGCGCACGAACCCGGCCATCCCCAAGGGCGGCGCCATGGTGCTGTCCGACATGAAGGGCAGCCTGAAGCTGACGGCACCGGGCGCGGTGACGCTGACGCCGGACGCGTACACCGTCAACGCCATGTCGACGGACACCAAGTGCACGCCCAAGGAGACCGTGCAGAAGGCGGCGACGATCCAGGTCTCGCCGGGCGACGGAAGCTCGTCGAGCACGACACCGGAGCCGACCGACTCGGCCTCCCGGTCCGCCTCGCCGTCCGCGTCGGCCTCCGCTTCCGCCAGTGACGGCACCGGCAGCGACCGGACCGACTTCACCGGCAAGCAGGTCGACATCCCGTACACCTGCCAGTCGCCCATCGGTGAGAAGAAGGCGACCTCGCCCATCCAGATCGACGCCAGGAAGAACGGCGGCAGCTTCGACCTCACCGTGCAGTTCAAGAAGTCCGTGATGGACAGCCCGGCCGACATCCCCAAGGGCTCGGTCAAGCCGTCGATGGAGGTGGTCCTGGGCGGCGCCGACAAGGGCACGGTGCACGTCGAGGGCCCGACGAACTCCAAGGACATCAAGACGGGCGAACCCATCGAGATCCCCGACCTGACGGGCACCTACAAGCCGGGCGCGGACGGCAGGTCGACGCTCTCTCCGGGCGTCCTCACGATCAACGCCCTGGGCACGACGACCACCTGCAGGCCCGACAGGACCGAGGTCTCCCTGACCCTGGACACGACACAGCAGGCGAGCGGCGCGTCGGGCGGGTCGTCGACTTCCGGCGGCAGCGGCAGCGGCAGCAGCAGCGGTACGGGCGGCCTCGCCGAGACGGGTTCCAGCGACCACGGCGCCCTGAAGGCTCTGGGCCTGGTGGCGGGGACGGCGGTGTTGCTGGGCGCGGCAGTCTTCACGTTCCTGCCGGGCCGCCGGGTCCGGTAGCGGCTTCGAGGGGCGCGGGGCACGACGACACAGAGGGCCGCTGCACCGATGGGTGCAGCGGCCCTCTCGGTCAGGACCACGTCAGTGGACGTCGCCCATCAGCTTGTTGACCTTGTTGCGGAACATCCACACCGCGACACCCGCGATCACGGCGAGCACCGCCTCCAGGGCGACGAAGCCCGTCTTGTCGAGGTTGACCCCGCCGACGGCCGGGTTCGACAACAGGGCCGTGATCGAGTCGCCCGCGGTGACCGCGAGGAACCAGACGCCCATCATCTGGGAGGCGTACTTCTTCGGCGCCATCTTCGTCGTCACGGAAAGCCCCACCGGGGACAGCGTCAGCTCGCCGACGGTCTGCACGAAGTAGATCGCGACCAGCCACATCGCCGCGGCCTTGTGGCCGCCCTCGGCGATCGACAGCGGGGCGAGGAAGAGGAAGAAGGACGCACCGATCAGCACCAGGCCGGAGGAGAACTTCACGATCGTGCTCGGCTCCTTGCCGCGCCGGTTCAGCCAGAGCCACAGCCAGGCGAAGACCGGTGCCAGTGCCATGATCATGACCGGGTTGACCGACTGGTACCAGGAGACCGGGAACGTCCAGCCCGCGATCGAGTTCTTGGCCGAGCCGTCCGCGAAGAGCGACAGAGTCGAACCGCCCTGGTCGTAGATCATCCAGAAGGCAGCGGCGGCGACGAAGAACCAGACGTACGCCGACACCTTCGACTTCTCGCCCGCGTCCAGGTCCTTGTCCCGGCGGATGCGGGCGATGACCAGGATCGGCACGAGCAGACCGATGAGGGTGAGCGGGATCAGCGCCCAGTTCAGGGTGAAGTGGCCGGTGCCGCCGACGACGCCGTAGAAGACCGCGGCAATGGCGAGCCAGATGAGGCCCTTGCGCAGGGTGGCGGACTTCTCCGCGGGGGACAGCGGGGTCGGGACCTCGCTGCTCTTCGGGTTCAGGTGGCGGCTGCCCAGCAGGTACTGGGCGAGACCCAGCGCCATGCCGAGCGCGGCGAGGGCGAAGCCCAGGTGCCAGTTGACGTTCTCACCGACGGTGCCGATGACCAGCGGCGCGGCGAAGGCGCCCAGGTTGATGCCGATGTAGAAGAGGGTGAAGCCGCCGTCCCGGCGCGGGTCCTCCGGCCCCTTGTAGAGGTGGCCGACCATCGTCGAGATGTTGGCCTTGAGCAGGCCCGAACCGATGGCGACGAGACCCAGGCCGACGAAGAAGCTCGCGGCCGCGGGCAGTGCGAGGCACAGGTGGCCGAGCATGATGATCAGACCCGCGACGGCGACCGTCTTGCGGGGGCCGAGGAAGCGGTCCGCGACCCAGCCGCCGGGCAGGGCGAGCAGGTACACGAGCGACACGTACACCGAGTAGATCGCAGTCGCCGTGCCCGCGTTCAGGTGCAGGCCACCCGGGGCCACGAGGTAGAGCGGGAGCAGGGCCCTCATGCCGTAGTAGGAGAACCGCTCCCACATCTCGGTCATGAAGAGGGTGGCCAGACCGCGAGGGTGGCCGAAGAAGGTCTTCTCGGAGCCGGGGTTGTCCGGGCGGACCGAGTCCTTCGTCAGGCTGGACGCCATGGTCGTTCCTTGCTGTGCTGGTGGGGGTTTACCGCACACAAAAGAGACCTTCGGCGTCAAGTGGTAGCCAAAGGTCCCCGCAGTGCTACAGGCGTTGTTTCACCATACGGCAGGACAGTGCCGGATATGGAAGGACTTGAGACACGTATCACAGGTGAAGGTGGAACCATACACACCTTTTCCAAGGTCTCTTCGATGATCGCGCCACACAGACACAGGTTCGCTTCGGTGTGTCCAAAGGTAAGAATCACGGGTGCCGATCACACCACAGCACCTGTCAAGAGCGGACTACCATCACCTCATGACCCGTGTACTGCTCGCCGAGGACGACGCGTCCATCTCGGAGCCGCTGGCCCGCGCCCTGCGCCGGGAAGGTTACGAGGTCGAGGTGCGCGAGGACGGACCCACCGCGCTCGACGCCGGAAACGCCGGCGGCATCGACCTGGTCGTGCTGGACCTCGGTCTGCCCGGCATGGACGGCCTCGAGGTCGCCCGCCGGCTGCGCGCCGAGGGCCACACCGTGCCGATCCTCATCCTGACCGCGCGTGCCGACGAGGTGGACACCGTCGTCGGCCTCGACGCGGGCGCCGACGACTACGTCACCAAGCCGTTCCGCCTCGCCGAACTGCTCGCCCGTGTCCGGGCCCTGCTGCGGCGCGGTGCGGCCGAGCCGGCGCAGCCGCCCGCCACGCACGGCGTGCGGATCGACGTCGAGTCGCACCGGGCGTGGATGGGGGACGAGGAACTCCAGCTCACCGCCAAGGAGTTCGACCTGCTGCGGGTGCTGGTGCGGGACGCGGGCCGGGTCGTCACCCGGGACCAGCTGATGCGCGAGGTGTGGGACACCACCTGGTGGTCGTCCACGAAGACCCTCGACATGCACATCTCCTGGCTGCGCAAGAAGTTGGGCGACGACGCGGCGAACCCCCGGTACATCGCCACCGTGCGCGGTGTGGGTTTCCGGTTCGAGAAGAGCTAGTCCGAGAAGAACCCGCCGGAGTCGGCAGGAGCCGGTCGGAGTCGGCGAGGAGCCGGTCGGAGTCGGCAGGGCGCCCGAGGCACACTGGTCGTCGTAAAGCCACTGCCCGGAGGGCCTCGTGCGTCGTCGTCTCATTCAGTCCACGCTTGCCGTCGTGCTCGTGGTCATCGCCGTCTTCGGTGTGTCTCTCGTCATCGTCGAGACGCGGACCATCAGCAACAGCGCCCAGGAGCGGGTGAGCTCCGAGGCGCAGCGGCTGGCCAGCATCGTGGACAGCCGGCTCATCGGGGCGGGGCCCGTCAGCGCGGAGGTGCTGAAGGGGCAGGTCACGGGCGAGCGGTACGCCGTGATCCAGATCCCGGGGCAGTCGGACATCGCGCTCGGCAGCAAGCCGGCGGGTGACGTCATCCGCGGCCGGGCCACCGGCGAGGAGGGCGAGCGGGTCGTCGTCGAGGAGCCGCGTTCGACCGTGAGCCGGGAGGTCGGCCGCACACTGCTGATCATCGGGCTGGTCGCGCTGCTCGCCGTGGTGGCCGCCGTACTGCTGGCGATCCGGCAGGCCAACCGGCTCGCCTCCCCGCTCACCGACCTCGCGGAGACCGCCGAGCGGCTCGGCTCCGGCGATCCGCGGCCCCGCCACAAGCGGTACGGCGTTCCCGAGCTGGACCGGGTGGCGGACGTCCTGGACTCCTCCGCCGAACGCATCGGCCGCATGCTCACCGCCGAGCGGCGACTGGCCGCCGACGCATCCCACCAGCTGCGGACACCGCTGACCGCGCTGTCGATGCGGCTCGAGGAGATCACCCTCACCGACGACCCGGACACGGTGAAGGAGGAGGCCAATGTCGCCCTCACCCAGGTCGAGCGGCTGACGGACGTGGTGGAGCGGCTGCTGACCAACTCCCGCGACCCCCGTACCGGCAACGCCGTCTCCTTCGACCTCGACGAGGTCATCCAGCAGCAGCTCGCCGAATGGCGGCCCGCCTACCGCCAGGCCGGGCGGGCCATCGTCAGCTCCGGAAAACGGCATCTGCAGGCGGTCGGCACACCGGGCGCGGTCGCCCAGGTGCTGGCGGCGCTGATCGAGAACTCGCTGATGCACGGCGGGGGCACGGTGGCGCTGCGGACCCGCGTGACCGGCAACCAGGCGGTCGTGGAGGTCACCGACGAGGGACCGGGCGTGCCCGCCGACCTCGGTGCGCGGATCTTCGAACGCACGATCAGCGGACGGAACTCGACGGGCATCGGGCTGGCTGTGGCACGGGACCTGGCGGAGGCGGACGGCGGCCGCCTGGAGATGCTGCAGACCCAGCCGCCGGTGTTCGGCCTGTTCCTGTCGCGCACACCGCTGAAGCGGCCGCCGACGGAGGACGAGGAGCCGATGGTCCGGTGAGACCGGAAACCCCCGGGGGCGGGGGTTCGGTTCACGCGGGACGGTTGGTTCGGGGAGGGGGCGGCGCAGCTCGTGGGGCGCTCAACTGACGCGGGCCGTGGCCGTCTTGGGGCTTCCGGGGACGGTTCGGCGCCACACCGCTGAAGCGGCCGCCGGCGGAGGACGAGGAGCCGATGGTCCGGTGAGACCGGAAACCCCCGGCGGTGGCGGCCGGCGGGGGTGGCGGTTCAGCTCACGTCGCACAGGTCGCGTGGTGCGGGTGGTTCGGGTGGTTCGGGTGGTTCGGGGAGACCCTCTGCGCCTCGGCGTATCCCGGTGCACCGGGGCGGGGTCGCAGCCGGCTCACCGGCCGCGCGGCCGACCCCCAGGTCGGCACAGCCGGCGCAGCGCTCAGCTGACGCGGGCCTTGGGCTTGGGGCGGCGGGCCTCGGCCGTCTCGGCCTCTTCCAGGATCGATTCGGCGTCGGCGACGGCCTGCGCGGGCAGGGCCTTGAACACCCACGAGCGGTACGACCAGAACCGGAACAGCGTGCCGAGGCCGATGCCGACGACCTTGAAGATGTTGCGCTGCAGCGAGCTGTCCCAGCCGAAGCCGTAGATGGCCGCGTACAGGATGCCGTTCTCGATCACCAGGCCGACCGCGCTGAAGGCCAGGAAGAGGGAGAGCTCCTTCGTCCGGGCGCTCTTGTCGCGATCACGGTACGTGAAGTAGCGGAACCCCAGGTAGTTGACACCGATCGCGACCACGGTGGCGATCACGTTGGCACGTACGGCCTGCAGGCTCGTGAGGTGCCAGAGAAGATTGGAGACTCCGAAGTTCACGACGGTGCCCAGGGCACCCACCGCACCGAACTTCGCTACCTCGTGTGCGAGCCTTCGCAGCCCGGCGGAACCATGTCCCATGGCCGTGCAGGCCCCCATTCGGTCGGTTTCGTCAACTCAGCCATGCTAACCACCCCCCATCTCAAACGCCTGTCGATGCGTTCACAGACGGGATAGAGGTGGGGAAGAGGACTGGAAAAGCCCGGAAAGGCGGGAGTAAGAGGCGCCGGAAAAGGCCGGAAACCGGCCGACGTGGCGTGGCCGATACCCTAGGGGCGTGACGTTCCCGGTAGTCGGCATGGTCGGCGGAGGCCAGCTCGCTCGTATGACACACGAGGCAGGCATTCCGCTCGGCATCAGGTTCAAGCTCCTCAGTGACACCCCTCAGGACTCCGCGGCGCAGGTCGTCGGCGATGTCGTCGTCGGCGACTATCGCGACCTCGACACGCTGCGTGAGTTCGCGAGGGGCTGCGATGTGATCACTTTCGATCACGAACATGTACCCACCGAGCACCTCAGGGCGCTGGAGGCGGACGGCATCCCCGTGCGCCCGGGCCCCGACGCGCTCGTACACGCCCAGGACAAGGGCGTGATGCGTGCGCGGCTCGATGCGATCGGGGTGCCGTGCCCGCGGCACCGGATCGTGACCGATCCGGCGGACGTGGCCGCCTTCGCGGCCGAGGGCGACGGCTTCCCCGTCGTCCTCAAGACCGTCCGCGGCGGCTACGACGGCAAGGGCGTGTGGGT
Organism: Streptomyces sp. NPDC051172; assembly: GCF_040682555.1. Classification (NCBI taxonomy): domain Bacteria; kingdom Bacillati; phylum Actinomycetota; class Actinomycetes; order Kitasatosporales; family Streptomycetaceae; genus Streptomyces; species Streptomyces sp. NPDC051172. Next base: position 52,082 of record NZ_JBFBBE010000032.1, on the reverse strand, counting down.
CGTCGACGACGTGACCGAGGCCGAGGACCCGTTCCGCGCGGGCGTTCCGGTCCTCGCGGAGGAGAAGGTCGACTACGTACGGGAACTGGCGGCGAACGTCGTGCGCTCCCCGCACGGCCAGGCGGTCGCCTACCCGGTCGTCGAGTCCCAGCAGGTGAACGGCGTGTGCGACACCGTGATCGCGCCCGCGCCCGGCCTGGAGGAGACCCTCGCCCTGCAGGCTGAGGAGATGGCGCTGCGCATCGCCAAGGAGCTGGACGTCGTCGGCCACCTCGCCGTCGAGCTGTTCCAGACCCGCGACGGCCGCATCCTCGTCAACGAGCTCGCGATGCGCCCGCACAACTCCGGCCACTGGACCCAGGACGGGGCCGTGACCTCGCAGTTCGCCAACCATGTCCGCGCGGTCCTCGACCTCCCGCTCGGCGACCCGCGACCGCGCGCCAAGTGGACCGTGATGGTCAACGTGCTGGGCGGCGACTACCCGGACATGTACTCCGCGTATCTGCACTGCATGGCCCGCGACCCCCAGCTGAAGATCCACATGTACGGCAAGGACGTGAAGCCCGGCCGCAAGGTGGGCCACGTCAACACCTACGGCGACGACCTGGACGACGTCCTCGAGCGCGCACGTCACGCAGCCGGTTACCTGAGAGGCACGATCACAGAATGAGTACTGCTGCCGGCCCGGTCGTGGGCATCGTCATGGGTTCCGACTCGGACTGGCCCGTCATGGAGGCCGCCGCCCAGGCCCTCGACGAGTTCGAGATCGACTACGAGGTCGACGTCGTCTCCGCGCACCGCATGCCGCGCGAGATGATCGCGTACGGCGAGCAGGCCGCCGAGCGGGGACTCAAGGTGATCATCGCGGGTGCCGGGGGCGCCGCCCACCTTCCCGGGATGCTCGCCTCCGTGACCCCGCTGCCGGTCATCGGCGTCCCGGTGCCGCTGAAGTACCTGGACGGCATGGACTCCCTCCTGTCGATCGTGCAGATGCCGGCCGGCGTGCCCGTCGCGACCGTGTCCGTCGCCGGCGCCCGCAACGCGGGCCTGCTCGCGGCCCGCATCCTGGCCACGCAGGACGAGGAACTGCTCGGCCGTATGCGGGAGTTCCAGCAGGAACTGAACGACCAGGCCACCGAGAAGGGCAAGCGCCTGCGTGCCAAGGTCGAGGGGTCGGGCGGCTTCGGCTTCGGCTCCGGGAAGTGACGGCGATGACCTCCGCCTCGCTGGAGGCGGCCCGGGAACTCCTCGCCGAGTTCCCGGTCGTCGACGGCCACAACGACCTGCCCTGGGCGCTGCGCAAGCAGGTCCGCTACGACCTGGACGCCCGCGACATCGCCGTACACCAGAACGCCCATCTGCACACCGACATCCCGCGCCTGCGCGAGGGCGGCGTCGGTGCGCAGTACTGGTCGGTGTACGTCCGCTCGGACCTGCCGGACGCGGTGCCCGCGACGCTCGAACAGATCGACTGCGTACGGCAGTTGCTGGCCCGCTACCCGGCGGACCTGGCGCCCGCGCTGACGGCCGCCGACATGGAGGCGGCACGCAGGGACGGCCGTATCGCCTCCCTCATGGGAGCGGAGGGCGGGCACTCCATCGCCTGCTCCCTCGGCACGCTGCGCGGTCTGTACGGGCTGGGCGTGCGCTACATGACGCTCACCCACAACGACAACAACCCGTGGGCGGACTCGGCGACGGACGAGCCGAACGTCGGCGGTCTCACGGCCTTCGGCCGCGAGGTGGTCCGGGAGATGAACCGCCTCGGCATGCTCGTCGACCTCTCGCACGTCGCGGCGACGACGATGCGTGACGCGCTGGACGCCACGTCCGCGCCGGTGATCTTCTCCCACTCCTCCTCCCGGGCCGTCTGCGACCATCCGCGCAACATCCCTGACGACGTGCTGGAGCGCCTGCCCGGGAACGGTGGCGTGGCGATGGTGACGTTCGTGCCGAAGTTCGTGCTGCAGGCGGCCGTGGACTGGACGGCAGCCGCGGACGAGAACCTGCGTTCGCACGGCTTCCACCACCTCGACACGACCCCCGAGGCGATGAAGGTGCACCGCGCCTTCGAGGAGCGCACCCCGCGCCCGGTCGCCACGGTCTCCACGGTCGCCGACCACCTGGACCACATGCGCGAGGTCGCCGGCATCGACCACCTCGGCATCGGCGGCGACTACGACGGCACGGCCTTCACCCCGGACGGCCTCAGCGACGTCTCGGGCTATCCGAACCTGATCGCCGAGCTCCTCGACCGAGGCTGGTCGAAGCCCGACCTGGCCAAGCTGACCTGGCAGAACTCGGTACGGGTACTGGGTGCGGCGGAGGATGTGGCCCGCGAGCTTCAGGCGACCCGCCCGCCGTCCAACGCGACGATCGAGTCCCTGGACGGCTGACCGTCCAGGGCGGGGTGGTCGGTGCAGCCGTCCGCCCCGCCCATGTACATCAGGTGGCGGTCCCGGGCCGGCGTGCACGAGGTGCAGACGGCCGAGCCTCAAGGCCCTTCGGACGGTCCAGCAGCGCCGGAGATCCGCACGCCCACCCGGCGGCGCCGACCGCGTCCGCGACCGCCTCGGTCACCTCCGCGGTGAACCGCACCCGCCGCCGCGAGTTGTCGGTCGCGGTCATCTCCCGCGGAACCACGGCAGGTCGGTGCCCCTGCGGAGTGAAGGCGCGACCGGCGTCAGACCCGGTGGTCGCCGGGTGACCGACCCGGCCTCCGTGCGGGGCGCTCCGCGCCGGCTGTCACGGAGGTCATCGAGGCGGCTCAGGAGCGCCGAGCCGGGCCCAGTACCCCCGAACGCCCCACTCATCAGGAAGCGTCCCGCGCCCCCGTGCGACGGTGACCGTACCCCTTGGGGACGATTCACGACGTACGGAGCCCGCCATGGCAGACCTCCAGGACGACGAACTGCACACCGTCGGGGAGCTTGACGGCATCGGCCTGCCGGAGCCCTTCCCGGCCGGGCCCTACCAGCCCGTCTCCGATCCGGGCGCCGACCCCGTGGAGCGCGCCCATGCCATCCTCGCCGTCCATCCTGTCGCCGACGGCTACAGCGGGCTGCCATGGGCCCTGAGGCATCTGTCCTGGTACGACCTGGAGCTCGGCGAGAGCGATGTCGAGACGGATGTGCCGCGGCTGCAGGAGGGGCACGTCGGCATGCTGTTCGGGTCGCTGCACCTGCCGGAGGGCATCGACGGCGACCGGATCGTCGCGGCCACCCTGGAACAGCTGGACCTCGTGAACATCGTGGCGCGCTCGCACCCCGAGGGGCTGCGCCTCGTCTGCACCGCCGGGCAGGCCACCGACGCCCACAACTGCGGCCGTATCGCCGTGCTGCTCGGCCCAGCCGAAGCCGCCGCGCTCGGCGACTCCCTCGGCATCCTGCGCGCCCTGCAGACCCTCGGCCTGCGCATCCTCACCCTGTCCGGGGTGTCCTGGGCGAGCGAGGACGGGCTCACCCGGTTCGGCGAGGAAGTCCTGCGGGAGATGAACCGGCTCGGTGTGCTCGCCGACCTCTCCGGTGCCTCCTCCGACACGGTCCGCCGCACCCTGGCGGTCTCCAGGGCGCCGGTCCTGTTCACCCGCTCCGCCTCCGCCACCCTGCGCCCCCACCCGGCCAACCTCTCCGACGACCAGCTCTCCCGGCTGGGGGCCGCCAAGGGCCTGTGCATGGTGCCGCTGACGGTGGACCAGACGGGCCCGTCCGTCCACGACGTCGCCGACCACCTCGACCATGTGCGCGAGGTGGCGGGCCCGGACTGCGTCGGCCTGTCCGGCACCTACGACGCGGGCACCGCCCACCCCCAGGACCTGGGCGACGCCTCCTGCTACCCGCACCTCATCGCCGAACTTCTGAACCGCGGCTGGTCCGAGCCCGATGTCGCCCTGCTGACCTGGGGAAACGTGCAGCGGGTGCTGCGCACGGCCGACTTCACGGCCCGCGCGCTCCAGGAGCGCCGGGAACCCTCGACGGCGACGATCACGGAAGCCGACGGCCGGTCTACGGCTCGCTGATCCGGCACAGGCAGAACGGATGCCCGGCCGGGTCGGCGTACACCTGGAAGTCCTTCTTCTCCCGGTCCTCCAGGTCCAGCGGCCGCGCCCCCAGCGCCAGCACCTTCTCGTGCGCCGCGTCGATCTCCTCCCAGGTCGACCCGGCGTCGAAGTCGAGGTGGAACTGCTGCGAGTTGCGGTCCGCGCGCGGCCACTCGGGCGGGGTGAGGCCCTGCGCCCGCTGGAAGGCGAGCCGGGGCCCGCCGGGGATGTGCAGTACGACCCAGTCGGGGTCCTCCTCCTCGGGCGTGCCGCCCGCGACGCCCGCGTAGAAGCGGGCGAGCGCGCGCGGGTCGGGGCAGTCGAGGACGACGGAGCGGAAGCGGGCCACTGGCATGGTGTCCTCCCGGTTCAGCAGGCGCACAGACAGAACGGGTGCCCGGCCGGATCCGCGTAAACCCGCCAGGTGCGCGAGCGGTCGTCGGCGTCCAGCGGCTTGGCGCCGAGCGCCAGCACACCCGCCTCGGCCGCGTCCAGGTCCTCCACGGTCAGGTCCAGGTGGAACTGCTGCGAGTGCTCGGGCGCGGGCCACTCGGGGGCGACGAAGCCGGGGGAGGCCTGGAAGGCCAGCGCCCGCCCGTCGGGGGTGGTGAGGTCCGCCCAGCCGTCCTCCGTCTCGACGGTGCCGCCCAGTACCTCGGCGTAGAACCCGGCCAGCGCGCTCGGGTCGGGACAGTCCAGGACGACGACGCCCAGTTCGGCGAGAGCCATGACTTCCTCCTGTGTTACCTGTAGATGCGGTCATGCAGTAACGGTTACTGCATGCTGCCTCATTGGAGGTAACGTCGCAAGCATGAGTGAGAGATCGGCCGCGCCGGGGAGCCTGGTTCTCGTCGAGTCCCTGGTGAACACGCTGGACATCGAGTCCGGCGCCGACGCGCTGGACACGGCGGACGGCCGGGCGCGGTTCGGTCTCCCGGAGGCAGAGGTGGCGGCTGCGCGTGAGCTGCGCGAGTCACTGCGCGCCGTGCTGCTCGCCCACGCCGGTCATCAGCCGCACGCCACGGTGACGCCCCTGGGCGAACTGCTCGCCTCGGCGCCCCTGCGCCTGACCGTCGACACCGCGGACGGCTCGGCGGCGCTGGCACCCGCCGACGAGGAACCCCTGCGCTCCCGTGTCGCCGCCGCCGTCGCGGAATCCCTCGTCGCCGGTACCTGGCTGCGCCTGAAGGCCTGCGAGTCGGTCACCTGCCACTGGGCGTACTACGACCGCAGTCCGGCCGGCCGCGGCCGCTGGTGCTCCATGCAGGTGTGCGGGGCGCGCGCGAAAATGCGCCGGTACCGGGCGAAGTAGTTCCCCGGCAGCGCGGCGGGCCGGTGGTGCAGAATGCAACAAGACGCCGGTTCGGCCGACTGAGCCTCGGCCGAACCGGCGTCGTTCATGTTCGTGAACCTCGACGGCTTCTACGCCGTGGGACGCCCCATCGCCCGGTACGTCCAGCCCGCCTTGCGCCACAGCTCCGGGTCGAGGGCGTTGCGCCCGTCCAGGATCACCCGGGCCGCCGCGACCTCGCCCAGCTGCGCCGGGTCCAGCTCGCGGAACTCCCGCCACTCGGTCAGATGCAGCACCACGTCGGCGCCCCGCACGGCCTCCGGCACCGTGTCGGCGTAGCCGAGCGTCGGGAAGACCTTGCGGGCGTTGTCCATGCCCTTCGGGTCGTACACGGTGACCTGGCCGCCCTGGAGGTGGATCTGGCCGGCGACGTTCAGCGCGGGGGAGTCGCGTACGTCGTCCGAGTCGGGCTTGAAGGTGGCGCCGAGCACCGCGACCCGCTTGCCCAGGAAGGGCCCGCCCCCGAGTGCCTGCCGCGCCAGCTCCACCATCTGCCCGCGCTGGCGCATGTTGATCGAGTCGATCTCGCGCAGGAAGGTCAGCGCCTGGTCGGCGCCGAGCTCACCGGCGCGCGCCATGAAGGCCCGGATGTCCTTGGGCAGACAGCCGCCGCCGAAGCCGATACCCGCCCGCAGGAACTTCTTGCCGATCCGGTCGTCGTACCCGATGGCCTCCGCCAGCTTGGTGACGTCGCCGCCGGAGGCCTCGCACATCTCCGCCATCGCGTTGATGAAGGAGATCTTGGTGGCGAGGAAGGAGTTCGCGGACGTCTTCACCAGCTCGGCGGTCGGGAAGTCCGTGACGACGAACGGCGTCCCCTCGGACACCGGCGTCGCGTACACCTCGCGCAGCAGCTTCTCCGCCCGCTCGCTGCGGACGCCGACCACGATCCGGTCGGGGTGCAGGGTGTCGTCGACGGCGAAGCCCTCGCGCAGGAACTCGGGGTTCCAGGCCAGCTCGGCGTCCTCGCCGGCCGGGGAGTTCTCGACGAGGAAGCGGGCCAGCCGGTCGGCGGACCCGACCGGCACGGTCGACTTGCCGACGACCAGGGCGGGCCCGGTCAGATGCGGGGCGAGCGAGGCGAAGGCGGAGTCGACGTACGACATGTCGCAGGCGTACTCGCCGTGCTTCTGCGGGGTGTTGATGCACAGGAAGTGGACGTCGCCGAAGGCCCCCACCTCGGCCCAGTCCATGGTGACGCGCAGCCGCCCGGTGGATCCCTCGATCCCGGCGACGTGCTTGCGCAGCAGTTCGTCGAGGCCCGGCTCGAACATCGGGGCCTCGCCCCGCGCCAGCTTCTCGATCTTCTCCGGTACGACGTCCAGGGCGAGCACCTCGAAGCCCAGCTCCGCCATCGCGGCGGCGTGTGTCGCGCCGAGATAGCCGGTGCCGATCACGGTGATCCTGAGGGCCATGGGTGCTCCAGAGAGGGACGTGGTGAGTGCCGAGGTGAGCATAGTCGGGCCGTTCCCCGGGCACTTTTCCCGCTGTCGCCAAGCTCACGTATCACTCCTGTGGGCGGCCCCCTAAAATTTGAGTTACTTAACGGTAATTAGCGCCGTCGCCACAGTGCGTCAGAAGCGTCCTTGGAGCGTGAGAAACCTTGGCCGGATCGGCTGACTTCGACCTGTACCGCCCGTCCGAGGAGCACGACATGCTCCGCGACGCGATCCGTTCACTGGCCGAGGCGAAGATCGCGCCCTACGCCGCCGTCGTGGACGAGGAGGCCCGCTTCCCGCAGGAGGCCCTGGAGGCCCTGGTCGCGAACGACCTGCACGCGGTGCACGTTCCCGAGGAGTACGGCGGTGCGGGCGCCGACGCGCTGGCGACGGTCATCGTGATCGAGGAGGTGGCGCGCGTGTGCGTCTCCTCGTCCCTGATCCCGGCCGTGAACAAGCTGGGCTCGCTCCCGGTGATCCTCTCCGGCTCCGAGGAGCTGAAGAAGAAGTACATGGGCCCGCTCGCCAAGGGCGACGCGATGTTCTCGTACTGCCTCTCCGAGCCGGACGCGGGCTCCGACGCGGCCGGCATGAAGACGAAGGCGGTCCGCGACGGCGACCACTGGGTGCTCAACGGCGTGAAGCGCTGGATCACCAACGCCGGCGTCTCCGAGTACTACACGGTGATGGCGGTGACGGACCCCTCGAAGCGCTCGAAGGGCATATCGGCCTTCGTCGTCGAGAAGTCGGACGAGGGTGTCTCCTTCGGCGCCCCGGAGAAGAAGCTCGGCATCAAGGGCTCCCCGACCCGCGAGGTCTACCTCGACAACGTCCGCATCCCCGCCGACCGCATGATCGGCGAGGAGGGCACCGGCTTCGCCACGGCGATGAAGACCCTCGACCACACCCGCATCACGATCGCCGCGCAGGCGCTGGGTGTCGCGCAGGGTGCCCTCGACTACGCCAAGGGCTATGTCCAGGAGCGCAAGCAGTTCGGCAAGCCGATCGCCGACTTCCAGGGCATCCAGTTCATGCTGGCCGACATGGCCATGAAGGTCTCCGCCGCCCGCGCCCTCACCTACCAGGCCGCGGCCGCCTCGGAGCGCGGCGACAAGGACCTGACCTTCCAGGGTGCCGCCGCCAAGTGCTTCGCGTCGGACGTGGCCATGGAGGTCACCACGGACGCGGTGCAGCTGCTCGGCGGATACGGCTACACCCGTGACTACCCGGTGGAGCGCATGATGCGCGACGCGAAGATCACCCAGATTTATGAGGGCACGAATCAGGTCCAGCGGATCGTGATGGCGCGGAACCTGCCGTAACGGTCGGTCTGCTGTGCGGTGAAGGGCGTCCCCGGTGGGCGCCCTTCAGTCGTCGAGCCCCTCCGCCGCCCGCTTCTCGCGCAGCTCCACGATCGCCCGCCGTCGCGCCAGCCGGTGGGTGCGGCGGATCTGGGCCTCCTGGTAGCGACGGCGGTCCTTCTCCGTCTCCGGCAGTACCGGCGGCACCCGGCGGGGCTTGCCGTCGGCGTCCACCGCGGCGAAGACCAGATAGGCGGAGCCGACCTGGGTGGGCGGGGTGGACTCGTTCCAGCGCTCGGCCAGGACCCGCACCCCGACCTCCATCGACGTCCGGCCGGTCCAGTTGACCTGTGCTTTGACGTGGACCAGGTCGCCCACGCGGACCGGCTCCAGGAACACCATCTCGTCCATCGACGCCGTGACGGCGGGGCCGCCGCTGTGCCGGCCGGCCACCGCGCCCGCCGCGTCGTCCACCAGCTTCATGATCACGCCGCCGTGCACCGTGCCCAGAAGGTTCGTGTCGTTGTGCGTCATGATGTGACTGAGCGTGGTCCGGGACGCCGAGGTGGGCTTGCCAGGCACCTCCGGTATATCCGAGGTGTCCGATTCCGTGGCGGGGGCCTGGTCTGTCATGGCCTCCACCTTATGCCGAGGCCACATCCGCGGACTTTGTGTTGGCTTCGCAACAGGCGTGCCCTGATTTTCCTACGACCCTTGTGAAGGGCATGGCTGCTCCCTGCACACTGGGCCCCATGAACGATTGGCCCGAGGCATGGTCCGACGACAACCGCAACCGGTACGGACGCGGCAGCGCGAGCGCGCACCCCGAGGGTGCCCGTGCGATGCGGCAGGTCCGCCGGCCTGCCTCGGGCGCGTACGGGGGCTCCGGCCCGTCCGCCCCGCCGTACGGCGGCGGGGTGCCCCAGCAGCCCTCGTACGTCAACGGCCAGGGGTACGGCGGCGACAACGCGAGCGACGGCTACGACAGCGACTACAACACCGGCCAGGTCTACGGCTCGCCCGGCGGCGGAGGGCCGGGCGGCCCCGGTGACCACGGCGGGTACCGGCCGCGGCCGAACTGGCGGCGCCGTATCAAGTGGACCGCGATAACCCTGGTCACGGCGCTGGCAGTGACGTCGGTCGCCACGTACTTCTGGGCCGACGGCAAGCTGCACCGGGACGTCGACCTGTCCAAGGTCATCGACCGACCGGCCTCGGGCGCCGGTACGAACTACCTGATCGTCGGCTCCGACAGCCGCGCCGGGCTCTCCTCCGACCAGAAGAAGAAGCTGCACACCGGTTCCGCGGAGGGCAAGCGGACCGACTCGATGATGATCCTGCACGTCGGCAGCAACGGGGACACGCTGGTCTCGCTGCCCCGCGACTCGAACGTGACGATCCCCTCGTACGTGGGGTCGACCTCCGGCAAGTCCTACCCGGCCACGGGCCGGCAGACGAAGCTCAACGCGGCCTACGCGGAGGACGGGCCGACGCTGCTGGTGCGCACGGTCGAGGCCAACATGGGCCTGCACATCGACCACTACGTGGAGATCGGCTTCGCCGGCTTCGCCAACATCGTGGACGCGGTCGGCGGTGTCACGCTCACCATCGACAAGGGCTTCAAGGACAAGTACTCGGGCGCCGACTTCCAGGCGGGCACGCAGACGCTGAACGGCGAGCAGGCCCTCGCCTTCGTCCGTACCCGGCACGCCTTCGCCACCTCCGACCTGCAGCGCACCAAGAACCAGCAGAAGTTCCTGTCCGCGCTGGCGCACCAGGTGGCGACCCCGTCGACCGTCATGAACCCCTTCAAGCTGTACCCCACGATGAGCGCGGGTCTGGACTCGCTCACCGTCGACAAGGACATGAGCCTGTGGGATCTGGGGTCCATGTTCTGGGCGATGAAGGGCGTCAACAGCGGTGACGGCACCTCGCTGAACATGCCGATCTCCGGCTCCGTCGGCGGCAACCTCGTCTGGGACAAGGCGAAGGTCAAGACGCTGGTGGACGAGCTGAACAACGACCAGGAGGTCACGGTCTCGGGTGGCTGAGCGGCCTGGCAGAGCACCGTTCGACGCGGTGCTCTGCGACGTGGACAACGTGATCCGGTCCTACGACCCCTCCGGGCTGCATGCCCTGGAGCGGGCCGCCGGGCTCGCCGAGGGCACCACCGCGAAGGTCGCCTTCGCGCCGGAGACAGGTCTGCCAGTGCTGCTGGGCCGGGTCGACCTGCAGGAGTGGGTGCAGGCGATCGCCGAGGGCCTTGCCGGGCTGGTCCCGGAAGCCACGGCCTGGGACCTGGGCACCGCCCTGCTGGAGTCGCCCTTCTCGGCCGACGAGACCGTGGTCTCGCTGTTGCGGCGGGCGCGCACCCGGTTGCCGCTCGTCCTCGTCAGCAACGCCACCGTCCGCCTCGAGGACGACCTCACCGCGCTCGGCCTCGCCGACCTCGCGGACGAGGTCGTCAACAGCGCCCGAGTAGGCCTCGCCAAGCCGGACCCCCGCATCTACCGCCTCGCAGCCGGCCTGGCGGGCGTACGCCCCGAACGCTGCCTGTTCGTGGACGACACCGAGGAAAACACCGAGGCGGCGGCAGCCCTGGGAATGCACCCGGTCCACTTCCGCACGGCAGCAGACCTGGAACGAGCCCTGGAGCCACTGTTCACGCCGTAGCCCTCGCGCCCTGCGGGCGCTCGTAGCCCCCGTAGCCTGCGGGCATACGTGCCGCTCAGGGCGGCTCCCGACCCAAAGAAAGGCGGCACCCCGCACCGCCGGGCCGCGCACCGCCCCCGGCCTGCACCGACGCCGGGCGCCGCGCAACGCCAACGCAACGCACATGACCAAGGGCACCCAGCGCGCAGGTGCCCTCGATCCACGCTCAGACGGACGTCACATCGTGGCGCTCGACATCGCACGGCACATCTCGGCGCACCGTCGACACGCCTCCGCGCACCGCATCATCTGCTTGTCGTCCGGCATGCTCATACACGCCTCCGCACACATGTCGCACGCCCTGGCGCACATCGCGCACATCTCGGCCGACATCGGCGAGCGGCGCATCATCATGTCCGCGCACATGCGGGTCGTCTCGGAGCAGTCCATGAGCGCACGCATGATCTGCATCTGGGCCTGCCCACCCATCTGCATGCAGGAGCTCATGGTCTCCTCGCAGATGCTGTGGCAAGACATGCACGCCTGGACGCAGTCCTGCATCTCCTTGCTCATGGCCGTCATGGTTCCGGGCTGGGTCATGGCTCCTCCTGAGAGGCAGAGGGGCCCGGGGGTGGGCCCCGTGCCCTTCTGTTCCTACGCCTGCCGGGCGCCGGGCGCCATCGGGCGGACGCCAATAATCCGCAACTTATGCCGCAGAGTGCACGACCCCCGACATTCCGTCAGGGGGCGCGGCACAGGTCCGTTCGGGTTATGAGCACATCTCCTGGCCCCCCGTCATCACCCCGGGCTCCCCCTGGTCCGCGGCCTCCGCCCGCACCCGCCGCACCTGCTTGAAGTCGGCCCCGGCGATCACCTTCAACGTCGGCCCGAGCCCCGGCACCTCCCGCAGCTCGCTGCCCGGCAGCGCGTTGGCCAGCGCTTTCGCGGAGCGGTCCCACCCGGGGTCGTAGACGATGACCGTGCGCTTCAGACCGTGGTCGTCCGCGTCCGCCGGCACCCGGGTGGTGCGAAAGCCCGTCGCCGCCAGGGCGGCGTCCACCCGCTTGCCGAGTCCCTCCGTGGCCGTGCCGTTCTCGACCTGGACGTGGATCTGCTGCGGGTCCACCTCGACCGGCACCGGCTGGGGGCGGGAGGGGCGCGCGGCCAGCGGCTTGTCGTCGCGCAGCGACTGGAAGAGACGGTCGGCCTTGGCGGTGTCCCATTTCAGCGTCTCGCCGATGCCCGGCACGACGTACCCCATCTGTCCGATGGGCACGGTCGTGAACTCGGAGGACGAGGGGGAGAAGTTGCGCATCGCGCGCCCGAGATCGAGCAGCTCGTCCGTGCCGAAACCCTTGTCCGCGCGCACCGACCCCAGCACGGCCCGGGTCACGTCCCGGAACTTCATCGGGTTCAGCAGGATCCCGGAGGACGTGGCCCGCTCGATGAGCGCCGCCAGGAACCGCTGCTGGCGCTTCATCCGGCCGAGGTCGGAGTCCGCGTCGACATGCCTGGCGCGCACGAACTGCAGGGCCTGTCCGCCGTTGAGGACGTGCGTCCCGGCGGGCAGATCGAGTCCGGTGTAGGTGTCCTTCAGGGGGAAGGCGGTGCAGACGGAGACTCCGCCGAGCACGTCCACCGTCTTCATGAAGCTGGTGAAGTCGACCTCCAGATAGTGGTCGATCTTCACATGGGTCATGTCCTCGACGGTCTGGACGGTGAGGTTCGGGCCGCCCTCCGCGTACGCCGCGTTGATCTTGATGGGGTGGCCGGGGATCCGTTTCCCGGTCTTCTGGTCGATGTGCGTGGGCGTCATGGCGTACGAGTCGCGCGGCAGGCTCACCACGGTCGCCCGCTCCTGGTCCGCCGAGATGTGCACGATCATCATCGTGTCGGTGCAGTGGCAGGGCTCGCCGCCCAGGTGGTAGCGGTGCCGCTCCTCGTCGCTGATCCGGTCGCGGCCGTCGGTGCCGACCAGCAGGACGTTCATGCCGTGACCGGCCTTGGGGCGGTTCTTCATGTCCTTGAACGGGTCGACGCGGGCGATGCCCGCATCCAGGCTGGTCACCACGGCATGCCCGATCCCGGCGGAGGCGAGGACGACCACGGAGAGGGTCGTCGCCGCCCGCATCACCCAGCGCGGCTTCCTCCGTGGCACGGGCGGCCGCGGCCCGCGCGGCGGTGGGGTGCGCGCGGGCTGGGGCCGGCGCTGCGGAGGGGCGGGCGCGGCGGACCGAGGCTGCGTGGGCAAGGCGGACACCTCCGGGCGACGGCCGTACGTGGGACCGTGAGCACCGTAGGCCGATACGATCTGTAGCCCGGGTCACCGCCACGGCGGGGCGCAAAGGTGTCCCCCGTTCGCGGTAACGTAACGGGCGATGAACGCCAACCCCGACGCGCCGCTCCCCGCCGTTTCTGTGATCATGCCCGTCCTCGACGAGGAGCGGCATCTGCGCGGAGCCGTCCAAGCGATCCTCGCGCAGGAGTACGCCGGCGAGATGGAGGTCGTCCTCGCCCTCGGCCCGTCCAAGGACCGCACGGACGAGATCGCCGCCGAGCTCGTGGCCGAAGACCCGCGCGTGCACACCGTCCCCAACCCGGCGGGGCGTACGCCCGCCGCCCTCAACGCCGCGATCAAGGCCTCCCGGCACCCGATCGTCGTCCGCGTCGACGGGCACGGCATGCTCTCGCCGAACTACATCGCGACGGCCGTACGGCTCCTGGAGGAGACCGGCGCGCAGAACGTCGGCGGCATCATGCACGCCGAGGGCGAGAACGACTGGGAGCACGCGGTCGCCGCCGCCATGACCTCGAAGATCGGCGTCGGCAACGCCGCCTTCCACACCGGTGGCGAGGCCCAGGCGGCCGAGACCGTCTACCTCGGGGTGTTCCGGCGCGAGGCGCTGGAGCAGCAGGGCGGGTACAACGAGGAGTTCATCCGCGCCCAGGACTGGGAGCTGAACTTCCGCATCCGGGAGGCCGGCGGGCTGATCTGGTTCTCGCCGGAGCTGAAGGTGTCGTACCGGCCGCGGCCGTCGGTGAAGGCCCTCGCCAAGCAGTACAAGGACTACGGCCGCTGGCGGCACGTCGTCGCCCGCTACCACGAGGGCTCCATCAACCTGCGCTATCTCGCGCCGCCGACGGCGGTCCTGGCGATCGCGGCCGGACTCGTGGTCGGCGCGTTCCTGACGCCCTGGGGCTTCGTGGTCCCCGGCGGCTACCTCGCGGCGATAGCCCTGGGGTCCGTCCCGGCGGGCAAGGGGCTGCCGCTGAAGGCGCGGCTGCAGATCCCGGTCGCTCTCGCCACCATGCACATGTCCTGGGGCTGGGGCTTCCTGACCAGCCCCAAGGCGCTGGCGAAGAAGGTCATCGCCTCCCGCCGCCCCGCGGTGCTCGCCTCCAACTGAGCACCGGGGGGCGCCCCTCTTGAACCCGGTTCACCAGGTGTAATCCGGGTTCACGTGCATGCACTGCTTCTTGTCCGAGCCGTTGATGACCTGCGCGGACGCCGGCGTGCTGTCGTCGTCCGCCGGGGCCGTGTACGTCGTTCCGGAGCGCCAGTCGGCGCCGACGACCAGTGTCACCCCGGAGACGGCGGTCGACTTCTGCACCGAACTCAGCGGAATCCCAAGGGACTTGGCGACGCGCTGGGCGTCGCCCTCCAGGTCCGCGCCGGGGTAGCGGAGCACCGTCTTCTGCTCGCTGAGGACCGTCGTGGCGTCCGCCACCGCCTCGGTGAACCCCTTGCCGACCAGCAGCTGGGCGATCGTACGCGCCCGTCCGGTGACCGCGGGCTGCGTGCCGGACCTGGTGCCGTTCCGCACCTGTACGGCGATCTTGTCGTCCGCCGCGGCCGGGTCCGAGGGCGCCTCCGTACCCGCGGACTTCTTCTTGCCCTTGCCGTCCAGCGCGATGTCCTCGCGGACGAGCCGGAACAGCTTCGCCGCGTCACCCGGCTTCGGCACGACCCGGCCGCTGTTCGTCGTGGAGTACTGCCAGGGCATCGTCGTCATGGTGATGCGCTTGGTCGGGACCTTCCTGAGCTCCTTGCTCAGGTCGTACAGCTTCGCCACCGTGCCGAGGCCGGTGTCGACGGTCAGCGCCTTGGTGGCCGTCTCGGCGAGCTTGCGGAGCTCGTTCGGGTTGCCGAGCGTGGCGTTCTCGCGCAACTGGCGGACCATCGCGTTCATGTACTGGTGCTGGGCCTTGGCCCGGGCGATGTCGGTGTTGTCCTCGAAGCCGTACCGCGTGCGCAGCCACTGCAGGGCCTGGATGCCCTTGACGTACGTGGTGCCCTCCTTCAGCCTCAGGCCCGAGCCGTGGCCGTCGGAGGACCTGGAGTAGACGTTGGCGTCCACACAGACCGGTACGCCGCCTATGGCGTCCGCCATGGACACCACGCCCGCGAAGTCGATCATCATGAAGTGGTCGATGTGGATGCCGGTCAGCTTCTCCCAGGTGGCCACCGTGCAGCCGGGGCCGCCACGGCCCAGGGAGTCATTGGTGATCGCCGAGGTGAGTGCCCCGTAGACCTTGCCGTTGCCGGGGTCCGTGCACTTGGGAATGTCCACGAGGGTGTCGCGCGGCATGCTGACGACCGACATGTTGGTGCGGTCCGCCGAGACGTGCAGCAGCATCTGCACGTCGGCGCGCGGCGCGGTGTTGAAGGTGTCCTTGGCGCCGCCGAGCTTCTGGTTCTCCTTGGAGTCCCGGGCGTCGGAGCCGATCAGCAGGATGTTCAGCGGCGTCTGACCGGCCGCGTTGGCCTTCGACTCGGCCGCCCTGTCCTTCGCGTCGCCGAGGTTGAGGGCGTCCTTCTTGATGTTGGCGTTGAGGTGCTGGTAGTAGAGACAACCGGCCCCCGCCGTGCCGAGTATCACCACCGCCAGGACGATCGCCGCCCAGCGCAGGACGCGCCGTCTGCGGCGCTTCCCGTCGCCGTCCGGGCCCTTCCTGCGTCTGCCTCCGCCGTGCCGGCCGTGCTCGGCCGTCGCCTCCCGGTCCCGCGGTGTCAGGGACATCGTGTCCTCGACCGCAGAAACCTTTCCGCGCACACTGCTCCGCGCCAACTCCTGGCCCTCCCACCCCTGGACATGCCGAACCCCTCCGCTGCCCGTCCCCCCGGATCAGGCGAATGAGAGGGCGCGCCGCCCCCCTGAAGTCCCTCGGACGTGAGCGCGCCTCATCATTGTGCAGTCACTTGGGAGTTCGCTGTGGGGATCGGTGAAGATCAGGCCCAGCGGTACGGTCCGTACACGTCCATGCACTGGCTCTTGTCCGAGCCGTTGATGGCGTCGGCATTGCCGGGCAGGTCGCCGGCCTTGGGCTTCGACTGCTTCGGATACGCCGTGCCGGTGCGCCAGTCGGCGCCGACGACGACGGTGACCCCGGAGACGTCCGTCGACCTCTGCACCGAACTCGGCGGAATCCCCAGCGACTTGGCGACGCGCTGGGCGTCGCCCTCCAGTTCCGCGCTCGGATAGCGCACGACGGTCCGGTCCGCGGAGAGCCCTGCCGTCGCGTCCTTGGACGCCTTGCTGAACCCCTGCTGCACGAGCTCCTGGGCGACCGTGCCCGCGCGTCCGACGACCGGGCCGAGGGTGGAGGTCCCGGTGGCGTTCTGCACCACGACGCCGATCTCGCCGTCCGGCGCCGAAGGGGCCTTCGTGGCCTCATCCTCGGCGGTCGTCTTCTTCGCGTCCGAAGCCTTGCCCTTGTTGTCGAGGGGGATGTCGTCGCGGAGCATCTCCCAGAGCTTTGCGGCGCCCGCGCCGTCCGGTATGACGTGGTCGGAGTTCTGCGGGTCCGTGACGTTCGGCATCGTCACCGAGGTGATGCGGTCCGTCGGCACCGACTTGAGCTGCATGCCCAGGTCGTAGAGCTTCTTGACGGTGCCGATCTCCTCGGAGACCTTCAGGGACTTCGTGGCCGCCTCGGCGAGGTCCGTCAGCCGCCCGGTGTCGGTGAAGACGTTCTGGTTCTTCAGCGTGCGGATCATCGAGTTGAGGTACATGTGCTGGGCTCTGGCCCGCATCAGGTCGCTGCCCCAGGCATGCCGGGTGCGCAGCCACTGCAGGGCCTGCGTGCCCTGGACCTTGTGGGTGCCGGCTGTCAGCTTCAGTCCTGAGCCGCCGGGCACGGCTGCCGTGGGGTGGTCCCACACGTTCTGCTTCACGCAGACGTCGACGCCACCGATGGCGTCGGCCATCCGCACCACACCCGAGAAGTCGATCGTCATCCAGTGGTCGATGTAGACCCCGGTGAGCTTCTCCCAGGTGGCCAGCGTGCAGCCGGCACCGCCACGGGCCAGCGTCTCGTTGATGATCTTGTTGGTCTCGGGATACGTCGTGCCGGTCCTGGGGTCCCGGCACTTGGGGATCTCGACCCGGGTGTCACGCGGAATGCTCACCATGGCGGCGCTCTTGCGGTCCGCGGAGAGGTGGATCAGCATCTGCACATCGCCCAGCGGCGGGGTGCCGCGGTCGTACCTGGCACCGCCGAGCCTCACGTTCTCGTCGGAGTTACGGCTGTCCGAGCCGATCAGCAGGATGTTCAGCGGGGTCTGCCCCGCCGCGTTCGGCGCCGTCTTCTGCGCCTTGGCGTCGCCGCTGCTGCGCTCGCCCTTCTGGATGTTGCCGTTGAGGTGCTGGTAGTACAGGTATCCGGCGCCGGCCGTGCCGAGTATCAGCACCGAGAGCGTGGTCGCCGACCATCTGAGCACCCGGCGTCCCCGCCGCGGCCCCGGACTGCCCGCTCTGAC
Organism: Streptomyces sp. NPDC051172; assembly: GCF_040682555.1. Classification (NCBI taxonomy): domain Bacteria; kingdom Bacillati; phylum Actinomycetota; class Actinomycetes; order Kitasatosporales; family Streptomycetaceae; genus Streptomyces; species Streptomyces sp. NPDC051172. Next base: position 34,540 of record NZ_JBFBBE010000032.1, on the reverse strand, counting down.
GCGCCGCCCGCCGCCCGGCCCACCGCCGTCCCGCTCGGGTTCACGAGTGTGCGGAACGCCCCGGAACGTCCCTTCCCCCTGCACGCTGCTCTGCGCCATCTCCCCGTCCTCCCCACCCCTGCGCCCATGCATCAGGCCTGTCGTACGTCCTGTTAGACGTACGACAGGCCTGTCAGGTCACTACTTGGCGCACTCAACCTTGTCGGCCGTGGTCTTGTCCACGTCCGGCGCCTTGCTCGCCGCGGTGAACGATTCCCCGGCCCCCGGGAAGTCCTTGCCGAGGGTCAGTGTGATGGCCGGCAGGCCCTGGGAGTTGATCACGCTCTTGCCCGGCTTCAGCGCCGAGCCGGACAGGCCCAGGATGGCGGCCAGCCGGCGCGCCTGGTCGGCCTGGTCCGGGGCGTACTCCAGAGTCGTTCTGCCGAGCTGCACGCCCGCGTTGCCGGCGTTCTCGGACTTCAGCACGCCCGCCTGGTTCTGCAGGTACTCGAGCTCCGCCTGCGCACTGCCGGGTTCGGCGCCGCCGTTCAGGATCCGCACCCGGACCGCGGACGCGGCCGACTTGGTGCCCTTGAGACGGGCGGCCACCGCGGCCGCCTCCTGCTTCTTCTTCTCCTTCACCGCGGTGAAGGAGACGTCGTTCCTGATGGCGTCGAAGACCGGCTGGGCCGCGCCCGGCTTGAGGACGACCGTCGCATGCACCTTCTCGGCCGGGTTGTCGATCACCGGCACCGTGGTGAAGGTCAGGTTCTTCGGGTTGAGCTTGCCCAGCTCCAGGCCCAGGTCCTTCAGCTTGCCGATGCTGTCGAGATTGGCGTCGACGGTCAGCGCCTTGGTGCCGGCCTCGGCGATTTTGATCATCTTCGTCGGGTCGGTGAGCGTGTCGTTCGACTTCAGCTTGCGCATCAGCGCGCTGAGGAACTGCTGCTGCAGGGTGATCCGGCTCAGGTCACCGCCGAAGCCCACCGCGTGCCGGGTGCGCACGAAGGCGAGTGCGGTCTCGCCCTCGATGTGCCGCATGCCCTTCTTCAGGTTCAGGTGCGACTTGGGGTCGTTGATGTCCTTGCCGAGGCAGACGTCGACGCCGCCCACCGCGCTGGTCAGCGTCTTGACCGCGTTGAAGTCGGCCACCATGAAGTTGTCCGGCTTGATGCCGGTCAGCTCCGTGACGGTGCGTGCGACACAGCTGGGCGTGCGCTCGTCCTGGCCGAGGCTGGTGTTGAAGCGGACGTTGCTGGTGCCCGCGATGACCTTCTGGGAGCCGTCGGCCTGCGTGGTCGGGCAGTCCGGGATGTCGGTGATCAGGTCGCGCGGGATGCTCAGCGCCGTCGCGTTCGAGCGGTCCTTGGAGACATGCAGCAGGATCGTGGTGTCGGCGTGACCGACGCTGTTCTTGTCGCCGTACTCGTCGTTGCCCTTGCCGGTGCGCTTGTCGGTGCCGATCAGCAGGATGTTGATCGCCTTGCCCTTGCTGAAGCCACCGGTGCTCGCGCCGTCGTCGGAGACGGACGTGATGTTGTCGTTGAGGTGCTTGATGTAGAGGTACCCGGCGCCGGCCGTGGCGACCAGCACGAACGCCATGGTGCCGCCGGTCCACAGCAGGACCTTCTTGGCCTTCGACTTCTTCTGCACCGGCCGGCGGCCGCGCCGCCCCGGCGGCGGCTCCTCGGGCGCGCCACGGCGGCGCCTTTGCGGTGGCACCCCGCGGCCCGGGGCCTGCGGGCTCGCCGTACGGCCGCGTGCCGCGCCGTCCGCGCCACGGGGGGCGGATCTGCGCGGCCTGGGCACCGCCGATTGCGGTGCGGAAGGAGCCAGTCGCAGTTCGTATTCGCCGGTGTTCGGATTGAGCACCCACTGGTCTGCGGGGTCGATGTTCTCCGCCCGCCCACGGCTTTGCGCGTCCACGGTTTCCGAATCCTCCGTTTGGGCCACGCGGCGCCTTCCCCCTCAAAGACGCTCGGGTCTCGGTCACACAGTGCGCGACCCCAGGAAGGACCTGGCGGACCGGTGCACCGGATCGCTCACACTATCCGGCCAGTTCAGCGTGGAGCGACGTCGGTGACAAATTCCACGCCCCTACAACTGGGCAATCCGCCCATTTCCTTGGGTTTTCTTGGGACGGCTGTTCGTCGCGTTGTTGCTCGCCCTACCCGCAGCTGTCCTCGTCGGCGGTGTTCCCGCGGAACGTCGGTGCGGGCGAACTGCCCTCCGAAGCTGCGCCGTACCGCTTTCCGTCCGACTTCGCGTCACCGCGCCCGTACACGCCGTAGTCGTGCGACTGCTCATACGAATCCCCGCCCGAATGCCCGTACGAGTTTCCCGCGCCATCCCTGGTCGAATTACGGCTCTTTGCGTCGGAATCCCGCGGAACTTCCGCCGCGACCGCCAACGGCGCGTCCCTGCGCACCCGTTCGAACAACTTCTCCGCCTCCGGCTCCACGAGCTGGTCGCGATTGGAGTCGTAGACGTACGACTCCCGCGGAACCGTGAGGAATTGCACCGCTTTCGTGGGGATGTCGCGCAGCCCGCGCACGAGTTGATACAGCCCGTGCAGGCTGGCCAGCCCCGGGTCGGTGGTGAGCGACGAGGTGGCGGCGTCCAGCACGGGATAGAGCTTCACCGGGTTCAGCAGTACGTCGTTGCTCTGGACCTTGTTGACGAGCGCCCCGAGGAACCGCTGCTGACGGTCCATCCGGTCGGTGTCGCTGCCGTCGCCGAGGGACTTGCGGGCGCGCACGTAGCCGAGGGCCTGCTCGCCGTCGAGCGTGACCCGTCCGGCGGGCAGCTTCAGCTTGGCCGCCTTGTCGTCGATCGGCTTCTTCAGGCACACCTGGACGCCGTCGACCGCGTCGACCATCTCCTTGAAGCCGTGGAAGTCGAGGACGATGTGGTGGTCGATGCGGATCTCCGTCAGCTTCTCCACGGTCCGGATGGTGCACGCCGAGCCACCCGTCTCGAAGGCCGAGTTGAACATCGCGAACATCGGCTCGGAGCGGCTCCCGTCGGACCGCAGACAGGCCGGGATGCCCACCATCAGGTCACGGGGCAGCGAGATCGCGGTGGCGGCGTGCCGCCCCGCGGAGAGATGCAGCAGGATCGTCGTGTCGGACCGCTCGGTCCCCGAGTCCCGCCCGTACCGGGCGTTCCCGTCCCCGGCCCGCGTGTCCGACCCGATCAGCAGGATGTTCTGCGCGCCCTTGACGAGCGAGGTCGGCCGCTCCTTCTCGTACCGGGCGAGCTCCCGGGCGGCCGCATCATCGGCCCTGATGTTCCCGTCGAGCTTCGCGTACACCACCACCCCGCCGGCGGCGGCCCCCGCCACCACGACCCCGACCGCAAGCCCCCCGGACCGCACCCACCGCCGCCGAACTCCCAAGGCCATGCTCCACCCCCTCGCGGCGTACGAACGTGCGGTGACAACCTGCACTTCTTACGACCATGGCCCGGCGAGGCGGCGAAGGCGTCCGTTACTGATCCGTCCGGGTGACTGCAGCGGCTTCGGCCTCAGGGGCGCGGGGATGTGGCGATATGCGGCTCCGCCGCGTGGGCGCGATCAGCCCCCGCGAACCCGCACATGCCAGGCAACCGTTGTCGCCGCCCTCAGCGGCGCACCACACTCACCCGCTCACTCTCGACCCGCGAGGCCAGCGCCTCTTCCCCCAACTGCTCCAGATGCCGGCACAGCACCACGGACCCCCCGCCGGCAAGCGGCCCGTACAACCCGGCACTCAGCCCCTCCCAGGTGTCGTACGACAGCCCGGACAGGATCCGCGCCCCCGGCCCGGTGAAGCCCAGCCCTGCCGCCTCCGCCCGAGCCCGCTCGACCACCTCCGCGCCGCTGAACTCCCGCCCGGCCACGATCAGCCCGGCCTCGTCCGGATCCACCGCGGCGAATGGCACGAACCGATCCCCCTGGCCCGGCACCTCCACGGCGTAATCGGTGAAGCCGTCCGGCACCTGCGGAAAGCGACCACCCAGCGGCCGCAGGGCGAGCGCAATCCGCTCCCCCCGGCAGGCCCGCGCGGCGGACAGCGTGTCCGGCCCGCTCACCACCACATCGGCCGCCGCCGGATCCCCGCCGACCTCGGCGACCGCCCCCACGGACGCACACGCAAGCAGCCACACCGCGGTCTGCCAGTGCGCGGGCAGCAGCAGCGCGACCCGGTCGCCGGGGGCCGCGGAGAGGTCGCCCTGGAGGAGATTGGCGGTCTTGGCCACCCAATTGGCGAAGGTGGCCACAGAGAGTTCGACACGTTCGCCCGTGGCGTCGTCGTAGAAGGTCACCAGGGGGCGTCCGGGGTCCGCGGCGAGCGCGGAACGCAGCAGGTCGGCAGGGGTGCGGTCGGTGGCGTTCACCCGCGCAAGGGTACGCGGACGACCGCTCGCGCACCCCCTGGTGGGGCCACCGGTTCGGAGGAACGAAATCCGACGGTTCGTCAATTCCGGTATGGACAGATATGTATGACTATGTTCAAGATCAGGAGCATGCGTGGATTCCTTGCCTCCTCGATCGCCTCCTCGATCGGCGTCGCCTGCGCGGCCGCCCTCGCCCTTCCGCTGACTCTGCCCGTCCCCGTGGCGACGGCGAGGGCCGCGCTCGTCGGCGCAGGATCCGCGCCGGCAGCCGCGCGGCCCGACGTTCACGGCAGCACCCAGTCGCTGCCTCTCGCCCCGCTGACTCCCTTCACCCGCGCCCTCGGCTCCACGGCCTCCACGGCCCTCGTGGAGCAAGGTGTGACCCGCCGGGAGGTGCCCCACTTCTCGATGGTCGGCGTCATCTGGGACAGCCCGAACGCCGAACTGCACGGCCAGGTCCAGGTCCGCACCCGCGCGGCCGGCAACGGCGTCTGGTCCGGCTGGCGCAGCCTCGAGACGCACAACGACGACGCGGCCGACCCCGGCACCGCCGAGGGCACCTCGGGCCGGGTCCGCGGCTCCACGGCACCGCTGTGGGTGGGCGACTCGGACGGGGTGGAGGTCCGGGTCCGGGCCGACGGCGGACCCGGTACCGAGGACCACGCCCGCAGCACCCGCGCCGTCCCGGCACCGGCCGCCCTCCCGTCGGGCCTGCGTCTGCAACTCGTGGACCCCGGCGGCCCGGGCGACGGCGGCGACGAGGTTCCGATGCGCAGTACGGCACCGCTCGTGCCGCACGGCAGCCAGGCCGGACCGCCCGGTACCGGGACCGGCAACTCCGAGTCGGCCGAGGCTCAGGCCTCGTCCACCGCCAACGCCGATCTCGTCCCGCTCGGCGCCACCGTGATCCCCGCGCTGAGCAAGTCGGCGACCGTGCGGGAGATGCGGACGCTGCGCGGGCACGAGTTGACGGACGGTCAGCGCAAGAAGCCGCACATCGGCCCCCGCCCCCGCATCGTCACCCGCCGTGGCTGGGGTGCGGACGAGGATCTGCGCGAGAGGGGGTTCGCCTACACGAAGAAGGTCAAGGCGGCGTTCGTGCACCACACGTCGTCCGGCAACACCTACCGCTGTTCGCAGGCCGCCTCCGTCATCCGTGCCATCTACCGCTACCACGTTGTGAGCATGGGCTGGCGCGACATCGGCTACAACTTCCTCGTCGACAAGTGCGGAACCATCTACGAGGGCCGCGCCGGGGGAGTGGCGAAGGCGGTCAGGGGCGCCCACACCCTCGGTTTCAACAACAACAGCATGGGCATCGCCGTCATCGGCAACTTCAGCAAGAGCAAGCCGCCCGCGGGCGTCCTGAAGGCCATCGCCCGGCTCACGGCCTGGAAACTGGGCCTCTACGGCGCCAATCCGCGCGGAAAGACATATCTGAAGTCGAGCGGTGGCAATCTCTACCGAAAGGGTAAGAACGTCCGGATGAATGTGATCTCCGGCCACCGTGACGGCTACCCCACGGCGTGCCCGGGCTGGCAGCTCTACCGAAAGCTCGGCACGATCCGTTCCACCTCGGCGCACTACCAGGGCCGCCGCTGAGCGAGCCGGATCTCGCAAAGGAGTCGGGCACGGAAGCGTTATCTACGTCATAGCTGGGCATCGGGCGGAACGCGGAACACCGCAACGGCCATCCAACTCACCGCACGACGGTCTGCACAAACTGGCTGGTCGAAGGAGAGTTCGACTGGTCCCGGCAGGAAGCAGAGACGACAGGTGACAGAAGCGATCCTCCTGGTCGGCGGCAAGGGCACGCGGCTGCGCCCGCTCACGGTCCACACGCCGAAGCCCATGGTCCGTGCGGCCGGTGTCCCGTTCCTCACCCACCAGCTGGCGAGAGCCAGGGCGGCGGGTGTCGACCACATCGTCCTGGCCACGTCCTATCTGGCCGAGGTCTTCGAGCCGTACTTCGGCGACGGCTCGTCCCTCGGCCTGCACATCGAGTACGTGACCGAGGAGGAGCCCCTCGGCACGGGCGGCGCCATCCGCAACGTCGCGTCCCGCCTCCACTCGGGCCCCGACGATCCGGTCCTCGTCTTCAACGGCGACATCCTCACCGGCCTGAACATCCGCGCCCTGGTCGACACCCACCAGAAGACGGGCGCAGACGTCTCCCTGCACCTCACCAAGGTCACCGACCCACGCGCCTACGGCCTGGTCCCCACGGACGACACCGGCCGTGTCCTGGCCTTCCTGGAGAAGCCGCAGACCCCCGAGGAGATCGTCACCGACCAGATCAACGCGGGGGCGTACGTCTTCCGCCGCTCGGTCATCGACACGATCCCCGCCGGCCGCCCGGTCTCGGTCGAACGCGAGACCTTCCCCGATCTCCTGGCGGCCGGAGCCCATCTCCAGGGCATGGTCGACTCGACGTACTGGCTGGACCTCGGCACCCCGGCGGCCTTCGTCCGCGGCTCCGCCGACCTCGTCCTGGGCCGCGCCCCGTCCCCGGCGGTCCCCGGCCGCTGCGGCGACCGCCTGATCCTGCCGACGGCGAGGGTCGCCCCCGACGCCAAGCTGACGGGCGGCACGGTGGTGGGCGAGGGCGCGTTCGTGGCGGAGGGCGCGAGGGTCTTCGGCTCGACCATCCTCCCCGGCGCCGTCATCGAACCGGGCGCCGTCATCACCGACTCCCTCATCGGCACCCGCGCCCGCGTCGGCGAACGCTCCGTCCTCACCGGCACAGTCATCGGCGACGGCGCCGTCATCGGCGCCGACAACGAACTACGCGCCGGCGTACGAGTGTGGTGCGACGCCCAGATCCCAGCGGGGTCGGTGCGCTTCTCTTCGGACCAGTAGGCGGCGGGGGCGCCCGCACTGCCGCCTGTGCGGCCCCTGCCTCCAGGCGGGGGCGCGCCGCGCGACACCTTGCGAGCGCCCCCGCCTGCGGGCGCGCTGTGCTCCAGTCCGCTCAGCCTCCGGTGGGCAGGGGTCGGGCTGTGTTGCGGGCCATCCAGTCCTGGACAGTCTGCGGGCAGGGTGCGCCGTGGCCCACATGCCCCCGGTAGCCCGCGGGCGGGCTGTGCCGGGTCTGTGTAGCGCCCAGTGGCCTGCGGGGCGTTGTGCCGGCTGAGGCCGACATGGCCGCCGGTGGCCTGCGGGCGCGCTCGTGGGTTGCGTGGATGCCGCCGTAGCTGCGGGCAGCCGTGCCGCCGGGGGCGGCTCCCGACCCGAAGAAAGGCGGCACCCGCGCAGCTCGGGGGCAAGCCCTGCGGCCTGTGAGCCCCGGCAGCCCGCGAGCGGGCTTGTGCTGTGGGCCACGTAACCCCTCGTGGCCTGCGGGCATACGTGCTGCCTGGGGCGGCTCCCGAGCCAAAGAAAGGCGGCACCTCGCAAGCCCGGGTATGCGCACCCCGGCGGAGCCTCAGCCCCGGGCCCCTACAGCCGCCCGATGTCGGTCTTCGGCATCTTCGGCATCCGCCGGGCCGGTGTACGCCCGCTCAGCAGAATGAACCGCGCAGCCCGATGCCGCTGCCCCGCATACGGCTCCAACAACTCCAACATCGCGGCATCATCCGCATCCCGGTCCCCGGCAAGCGCCCACCCGACAATGCCCGGCAGATGCAGATCCCCGACGGTCACCGCATCCGGCGCCCCGTGACTGCGCTGCACGGTCTCCGCCGACGTCCACGGCCCGATCCCCGGCACGACCTCCAGCCGCGCCTGCGCGGCCGCCGGCTCCATGCCGACCGCCTCCTCCAGCCGCGCAGCGACCTTCACGGCCCGCAGGATCGTCGACGCCCGCTTGTTGTCGACCCCGGCCCGGTGCCACTCCCACGACGGAATCAACGCCCAGGTCCGCGGCCCCGGCATCACCCACAGCCGCCCGCCCGCAGCGGGCCCCGGCGCCGGCTCCCCGTACTTGCGCACAAGCAGCCGCCACGCCCGGTACGCCTCCCCGGTCGTGACCTTCTGCTCCAGAACCGACGGGATCAGCGACTCCAGCACCAGCCCGGTCCGCGTCAGCCGCAGCCCCGGCCGCCGATGCGCGGTGTGCGCCACCAACCGGTGCCGCGGCACGAACGCACCGGGCTCGTCCGCGCCCCCCAGCAGCTCGGGCAACTGCTCCAGCAACCACTCGGCGCCGGGCCCCCAAGCCTCCCCACGGACCTCACCCCCGCACACGGAGACCCGCAGCGTCCCGGGCCCCCCGGGAGTCAGACTGGCCCGCCAAACGGACCCGTCGGGCATGGCCCGAAACGTCGGATCCCCGCCACCCCGCCGAAGCGGCCCCAACACAAGCCCGAGATCAAGCGGCCCGTCCGGTACGACGGTCCGCACCCGCCCGGGCGCACTGGCCTGTCGCGGCACACCCCCGGGCACCACGACATGCCCACCGCGCACGGTCGTACGCGTGGGCCGGGGAGCGAACCGTCCTGCCACAGCTGAGTTCCTGGGGTCTCGGGGATGCCTACGAGACTAGGCGGTACATAGGACCGCCGGTGCGCACAACGCTGTTCGGGGGCGGTGCTGTACGAATATGCGGCTCCGCCGCGTAACCGCAGGCACCCGGCGCGCCCAGCGGAACGTCACCGCACCGCAATGAACGCCGCAGCGTCCCGCTCAGGCCGAGCTCGCGGCTCCTCCGCCGCATGCCCCACAGCCACCGCCCCCATCGGATCCCAGTCCTCCGGCAGCCCCAGAACCTCCCGCACCACATCCCGGCAGAACATCGTCGAAGAAACCCACGCGGACCCCAACCGCTCCCCGGCCAGCGCAACCAAGAAGTTCTGCACCCCGGCCCCCGCGGCGACGACGAACATCTCCCGCTCCGCCCCGTCCCGCCGAGCGTCCCCGTACGTGTGCGACCCGTCCGTCACCAGACACGGCACCACCAGATACGGTGCATTGCGCAGCACATCCCCCCGCCGCACCCGCTTGGCGATGGACTCCTCGCTCTTGCCGTCCCGCCGCAGATCGGCGATCCAGGCGTCGCGCATGGCGTCCAGCAACCCGGTCCGCGCGTCCTGCGACTCCAGCAGCACGAACCGCCACGGCGTCGTGTGATGCGGCGCGGGCGCGGTCACGGCCGCGGCGACCGCCCGCCGTACGGCACCGGGGTCGACGGGCTCGTCCGTGAAGGCCCGCACGGTACGCCGCTGGGTCACCGCCGTCCGGATCGCCTCGGACGTCCCCAGCCGGAACATGTCGTCGCGCCCGCCGCGCACCATGGCCCGCGCCCCCTCCCCGTCGCCCTCGGCCACCACGTGCGGCAGCCCGCGCACGACGGCGAGGGGCAGCCCGGCGGCCTTGCCCTTGACCAGATCACCGGCGGCGGCCAACTCGTCCGCCGTCGCCACGACCGTCGCGCTGAGCGCATTGCCGTACGCGTCCGTGCCCCCGCGCAGATCGTCCAGTACGTGCACCCCGGCGGCGCCGATCGCGACGTCCGTGAGCCCCGAGCGCCAGGGCCGCCCGAAAGTGTCGGTGACGACGACCCCGACGTTGACGCCGAGGGCGTCCCGCAGCCCCTCCCGGATCGCCCGGGCGGACGCGTCGGGATCCTCGGGCAGCAACAGCACCGTGCCGGACGTGGTGTTGGAGGCGTCGACCCCTGCCGCGGCCATCACCAGCCCCTGCCGGTTCTCGACGATCCGCAGGGGTCCGCGCCGCGCCACGACCCGCACGGTCTCGGCATCGATCGCGGCCTCCCGGTCGGCCGCCTCGACGACCCGCCCCTCCGCCTTGGACACGATCTTCGAGGTGACGAGCAACACGTCCCCGTCGACCAGCCCGGGTTCGGCGGCGGCGATCAACTTGGCGACGTCGTCCCCCGGCACGACCTCAGGAATCCCGTCCACGGCCCAGACCCGATACCCGCAGTCCCGGTCGCCGCACGCGCTCCCGCCTTCGGAAATGCCGCTCAAGGCACCCGCACCTCCTCCGCCAGTGCCAGTGCCTCACGGGCCATCCGGGCGGTCGCCTCGATGTCGGTCATCATCAGCGGTACGGCCCGGCACCGGATCCCGGCGGCCTCGACCCGGTCCACGACGTCCGCGTCCACGGTGTCGACGAGCCAGCCGTCGAGCAGACCCGAGCCGTAGTGCTCGGCCACCGCCGCGGCCGTGGACTCCACGCCGACCGCCGCGAGCACCTTGTCGGCCATGCCCCGCACGGGCGCGTCCCCGACGATGGGGGAGAGGCCGACGACGGGCACCCCGGCATCGGCGATCGCCTCCCGGATGCCGGGCACGGCGAGGATCGTGCCGACGGAGACAACCGGGTTGGAGGGCGGGAACAGCACCACGTCCGCCTCCGCGATCGCCTCCAGCACACCCGGCGCCGGCTTCGCCTGTTCCGCCCCGACGGGCACGACCGCCTCGGCCGGCACCGAGGCCCGCAGCCGCACCCAGTACTCCTGGAAGTGCACAGCCTTGCGCTCACCGTCGACCTCGACGGCCACATGGGTCTCGACCCGGTCGTCCGTCATGGGAATCAGCCGCACGCCCGGCTTCCACCGGTCGCACAACGCCTCCGTCACCGCGCTCAGCGGGTACCCGGCGCCGATCATCTGCGTCCGCACGATGTGCGTGGCGAAGTCCCGGTCGCCGAGCCCGAACCACTCCGGCCCCACGCCGTAGGCCGTGAGCTCCTCCTTGAGGTGGAAGGTCTCCTCGGCCCGCCCCCAGCCCTGCTCCTCGTTGATACCGCCGCCGAGCGTGTACATCACCGTGTCGAGGTCCGGGCAGACCTTCAGCCCGAAGAGGTGGATGTCGTCCCCGGTGTTGCCGATGACGGTGATGTCCGCGTCCGGCACGGCCTGCTTCAGACCGCGTAGGAACCGGGCACCACCGATGCCGCCTGCCAGAACCACAATGCGCATGGGCCAAGTCTTACAGGCGGGTACGACAACACGTCAGGCGGTTACGGCGTCCACCTCGTCGTAGGCGGCGGGCGCCGCTGTGCATGCAGAGTGCATGGGCATCTCCGTCAGGCCGGGGTAGTAGACGTGCAGGCTGACCGCCGGCTCCAGCGCGTCGTTGACCACCTCGTGCACGTACCCCGGAGCGAACACCCGCTGCGCGCCCATGCCCAGCGCGCGCGTGCCCCGCTCGGTCCGCTCGGTCAGCGTGCCCTCCAGGACGGTCAGCACACCGGAGGAGCGGCCGTGGTCGTGCAGCCCGCTGCCCTGACCGGGCACCCAGGACAGCAGCCACACCTCGTAGCCCGGCCCCGTGCGCAGCCGGTGGTACCAGCGCGTCGTCGCGTCGTACTCCACGAGGTGCTCCCACTGGGAGCGGTCGGCGGCGATGGACCGGGCCAGGCCCACGAACTCGGCGACGGTGGCCGGGTGCTCGCGCGGGGGCTGCAGCAGGTGCTGCACTTCGAGGATGTCGCCGGCGATCTGGAGGTCGTTGTCGCTGCTGTTCATAGGGGTGCGTGGTTCCTCAGTGAAAGAAGGTCAGAGGGAACGGGAGTCCCGTCGCGGACGACAGGGCCTACAGCCGGAGCAGGTGTGGCTCAACAGCCGGCACAGCAACAACAGCTACAGCGAGCGCGGGCAGCACCGTGGGACCCGGCGGTGCGGGTCGAGGTGAGCGCCAAGTTCGCGAGCATGCCCACAAGGACAGCGGTTCACACCTTCACTGTCAACTCGACGCCCGGCATGTGGGACATGGTTCACCTCATCCGGTTCATGTCGGAGGTGAAAGGTTTGTGCATGCGTCTCCCGGGACACATGGCGCTCAAACCTCGTTGCGGTCCTGTGATCCGACTGTGATCCGGTTTGCTTCGAGGTGCGCGTGGAACGAGATCGGATCTGCGGGCGTCCTTCCCCGTACAGGCTCTGCGCGGGGACGAAGGCCCTTCCGGGCTTCGTCTGCATGTCAAGGTTTATGCCGATTTGAACACTTTCCGCATGGCCTTGGTTCCGCAGAGTGAATAAGGGGCTCAATAGCAGATCTCGGCTTGACTCGCCCGGAGCAGCACACTTGTAATTTCACTCGTGTCGTTCAGCCGGAATCGGTAACGGCTACATCACGGGGACGCGAAAGACAGACGAGGGGCGCACATGACCGAGCTGGTGCAGCAACTGCTGGTCGACGACGCGGACGAGGAACTCGGCTGGCAGGAGCGCGCGCTGTGCGCCCAGACCGACCCCGAGTCCTTCTTCCCCGAGAAGGGCGGCTCCACCCGTGAGGCCAAGAAGGTCTGCCTGGCCTGTGAAGTCCGCTCCGAGTGCCTCGAATACGCCCTCGCCAACGACGAGCGCTTCGGCATCTGGGGCGGACTGTCCGAGCGGGAACGACGCCGTCTGAAGAAGGCCGCGATCTGACCGGACGGCCGACGCCCTCACGCAATCGAAACACATTCGAACGGCCCGTCGCAGGTGGGGTTGTCCACAGGCGGCGGGCCGCTCTGATGCCCAGCCGATAGTGTGGTCGCTCGTCCGAGACGCCTCGCTGCCCCCAGGGAGCACAGGCGTCCACCGCAGTCCATCGAACCGGGGCCCGTACCTCGATGTCCGTGCACAGCCACACGGCAGCCCACCAAGACCTCGCTGCCACAGCCGCGTTTGACCCGACCCGCCCACCCGAGTTCCCACGTCACGTGGTGACGGCGGTCGTCGTCTCCCACGACGGCGCCCGCTGGCTGCCCGACGCGCTCGCCGGGCTGCTCGGCCAGGAGCGCCCCGTTCAGTACGTCGTGGCCGCCGACACCGGCAGCGCGGACGACTCCGCCCAGCTGGTCACCGACGCCCTCGGCGCCGACCGCGTGCTGCACCTCGCCCGGCGCACCGGCTTCGGCCAGGCCGTCGAGGAGGCGGAACGCAGCGCGCCCGTCCTGACCCCCGACGAGCTGCCCTATCTGAAGCGGCCCAGCGGCTGGGACCCGGTCACCCGCAGCTGGCGCGACGACGCGTACGACATGCCGGAACTCCCGCACGGCGAGCCGGTCCAGTGGCTGTGGCTGCTGCACGACGACTGCGCCCCCGAACCCGACGCCCTGGCCCAGCTGCTGCGCGTCGTGGAGAGCGAACTCGAGCTCGGCCGTGACGACGTGGCCGTCGTGGGCCCCAAGCTCCGCGGCTGGTACGACCGCCGCCAGCTCCTGGAGGTCGGCGTCACCATCGCCAACTCCGGCCGCCGCTGGACAGGTCTGGACCGCCGCGAACAGGACCAGGGTCAGCACGACCACGTCCGGGCCGTGCTGTCCGTGTCCACCGCAGGCATGCTGATCAGGCGCGACGTCTTCGAGCAGCTCGGCGGCTTCGACAACCGGCTGCCGCTGATGCGTGACGACGTCGACCTGTGCTGGCGCGCCACCGCCGCCGGCCACCGCGTCCTGGTCGCCCCCGAGGCGGTCGTACGACACGCCGAGGCGGCCTCCCGCGAGCGCCGCACCGTCGACTGCGCGGGCCGCACCGTCGCCTCCCCGCACAAGGTCGACAAGGCCGGCGCCGTCTACACCCTCCTGGTCAACACGCGTACGGCCGCGCTGCCCTGGGTGCTGGTGCGCCTCGTACTCGGCACGCTCCTGCGGACCGTCGCCTACCTCGTCGGCAAGGTCCCGGGGCAGGCCGTCGACGAGATCCGCGGCCTGCTGGGCACCCTGCTGCGGCCGGAGCGCATCATCGCCGGACGGCGCAGGCGCGGCCGGCCACAGATCGACAAGGGCGAACTGCGCGCGCTGTTCCCGCCGCCCGGCGCGACCATACGGGCCACCGTCGAACAGGCCGCGGGCGACCTCGTCGGCCGCTCCGACCCCGAGGTGACCTCCGGCGCCGGACGGCACGGCGGCGCGGTCGAGTCCGGGCCCGGCGGCGACGACGCCGACTTCCTGGAGATCGAGCAGTTCGCCCGCCTCAAGCGCATCGGCCGCAAGCCCGGCCCGATGCTCTTCCTGGTGCTGCTGTTGGTCTCGCTGGTCGCCTGCCGCGCTCTGCTCGGCAGCGGCGCGCTCGCGGGCGGCGCCCTGCTGCCCGCCCCGGCCGACTCCGGCGAGCTCTGGTCGCGCTACCTGGACTCCTGGCACGCCGTGGGCGCCGGCGGCACCCCGGCCGCACCGCCGTACCTCGCGATCGTGGCGATGCTCGCCTCCGTGCTGTTCGGCTCGACCGGACTCGCGGTCACGGTCCTGCTCGTCTGCGCGGTGCCGCTGGCCGGCGTCACCGCGTACTTCGCCTCCCGTCCGCTCGTCGAGTCGCGTCTGCTGCGCGCCTGGGCCGCCGTCGTCTACGCCTTCCTGCCGGCCGCCACGGGCGCGCTCGCGGGCGGCCGCATCGGCACCGCCGTACTGGCCGTGCTGCTGCCGCTCATCGCGCGCGCGGGCATCGCCGCCGGCGGCCTGGCGAACGAGTCGGGCACACCCGGCAGCTGGCGCGCCACCTGGGCGTACACGCTGCTGCTGACGATCACCACGGCGTTCACGCCGATCGTGTGGCCCGTCGCGCTGGTCCTCGGCCTCGCGCCGCTCGCCGTGCGGCGCACCGGCATCACCGCCCACGGCCTGCGCTTCCTGGCCCAGCTCGGCACGCCCCTGCTGGTCCTCGCGCCCTGGTCGCTGTCGCTGCTCCCGTTCGGCTTCTTCAAGGAGGCCGGGCTCGACTACGGCCCCTCGGCCGCCTCCGCCCTCGACCTGCTCGGCATGAGTCCGGGCGGCCCGGGCACGGTCAGCGGGCTGATGCTCATCGGCATCGTCCTGGCCGCGCTGGCCGCCCTGCTGCGCTCGGAGCGTCAGTTCGGAATCTGGACGGCCTGGGCGGTCGCCCTGGTGGGCCTCGTCTTCGCGGTCCTGTCCAACCGCTCGACCTGGGCGGGCCCGGCAACCCTCGTCTACGGCCTCGCCCTCCTGACCGCCGCCGTCATCGGCGCCGACGGTGCACGCACGCGTGTGGCCGAGCAGAGTTTCGGCTGGCGCCAGCCGATGGCCGCACTCATAGCCTTCGCCGCGCTCGCGGGCCCGCTGGTCATCGCCTTCGGCTGGATGATCCGCGGCGCCGACGGACCGGTCGAGCGGCAGGACCCCGTGCAGGTCCCCGCGTTCGTCGCCGAGGAGAGCGGCACCCAGGACCAGGCACGCACGCTCGTGCTCGACAGCGACTCCACGGCCCGCGTCGGCTACACCCTGGTGCGCGGCTCGGGCGCCCGGCTCGGCGACGCCGAGAGCGCCGCGGCCGACGGTGAGAACGCCAGGCTCGACAAGGTCGTCGCCAACCTCGTCGCCGGCTCCGGTGCCGACCAGGCCGACCAGCTCGGCAGGTTCGCCGTCCGTTACGTCCTCGTCCGCAAGGGCGCGCCCCGCGAGGTCACCCGCGTCCTGGACGCCACTCCCGGCCTCTCCCGGCTGAGCCAGCAGGGCGGCGGCGCCCTGTGGGGGGTCGACCAGGAGGTCGCGCGCGCCACCCTCGTCCCCGCCTCCGGCTCGGGTACGGCGCAGCCCGTCGCCGCCGGACCCGTCGAGATCCACACCACGGTCCCGTCCGGCTCCGGCGCCCGCGTACTGCGCCTCGCCGACACCGCCTCCGAGGGCTGGACGGCCACCCTGGACGGCCGGCCGCTCACCCGAACCACGCTCGACGGCTGGGCCCAGGGCTTCCAACTCCCCGCCTCCGGCGGCAAGTTGGACGTCACCTTCGACGACCCGATCACGCACACCGCCTGGCTCTGGGCGCAGGGCTTCCTGGCCGTCGTCCTCGTCGTCCTGGCCCTGCCCGGCCGGCGCCGCGACGTCGACGACGACCTGCCCGAGGAGCCGGCCGTACCCGCCGAGGCCGTCGCCGGCGAGGGCCGCCGCGCCCGCCGCCTGCGTGCCCAGGCGGAGGCCGAGGCCGAAGAGGCGGGCCAGAGCGAGGAGTTCCCGTCTCCTCCTGCGGAGGAGCCACCGGTGGCGGTCCCGCACCAGCAGCCCTACGGCGACTGGGACGCGGCGGGCTACCAGGGCGCCGACTACGGCAGCTACGGCAACGAGCAGTACCAGGGCACCCAGCAGTACCCGGCGGGCACCTACGACCAGACGTACCAGGCGGACCCGTACCAGGGCGGCCAGTACGACCCGTACGCCTACGGCGGCTCCTCCCAGGGGTCGTACGACCAGACCGCGTACGACCCGTCGTACCAGCAGGGTTACGACCCGACGTACGACCCGGCGCAGCCGCAGCCGCACGCCCCTGAGCGCCCCGACGGGAGTCAGCAGTGAACCGCACCACCATCTCCCTGATCGCCGGCACGGCCGCGCTCGCCGCCGTCACGGGCTTCGCCTCGCTCACCGCGCCGGGCGCTTCCGGCGCGGACACCGCCAAGGCGGCCGCCGAACTGCCCGTGGAACGCACCACGTTGCTGTGCCCGCAGCCCAGCACCTCCGACCTCGCCGACACGTCGTACACGTCCTTCACGCCCGTCACGAAGGGCACGGGAAGCGACGGGACGGCCCAACTCCAGTCCGCCACCGAGCAGTCGGCCGACGCAGCGGGCGCCGGCGGCAAGACGAACGGCAAGACTGACGGCAAGAAGAGCGGCAAGAAGAAGGCCGACAAGCCGAAGACCGACAAGCCGGTCCTCACGCCCAAGGAGCCCGGCAAACCCGTCACGGGCGACACCTCCGGTGCCGACACACCCGCCCTCGTCGGCACCGCCGAGGGAAGGTTCGCGCCCGGCTGGGCGCTGCAGGAGACCACCCAGGTCGCCGCGGGCACCGGACGCGGCCTCCAGGGCGTCAACTGCACCGCCCCGGACACCGAGTTCTGGTTCCCGGGCGCCAGCACGGACGCCGCCCGCACCGACTACGTCCACCTCACCAACCCGGACGACTCCGCCGCCGTCGTCGACATCGAGCTCTACGGCAAGGACGGCGCCCTCAAGTCGACCGTGGGGGAGGGCATCACCGTCGCACCGCACTCCAGCGACCCGGTCCTGCTGTCCACGCTCACCGACGAGAAGCAGACCGACGTCACCGTGCACGTGAACGTCCGCAGCGGACGCGTGGGCGCCGCCGTGCAGGCGCTCGACGACAAGGCCGGCGGCGACTGGCTGGCTGCGTCCACGGACCCGGCGGGCAGCCTCGTCCTGCCCGGTATCCCCAAGGACGCCACGTCCGTGCGTCTGATCGCCTTCACGCCCGGTGACGCGGACGCCGACCTGAAGGTGCGGCTCGCCTCCCCGTCCGGGCAGATCACGCCTGCCGGGAACGAGACGCTGCATGTGAAGGCCGGTATGACCTCGGCCGTCGACCTCGGCCCCGTCACCCGCGGCGAGGCCGGCTCCCTGGTCCTCACGCCCACCGACAAGTCCGTACCGGTGGTCGCCGCGCTGCGCGTCGTACGGGGCAAGGGCGACAAGCAGGAGACGGCGTTCATCCCGGCCACCAGCCCGGTGGGCACGCGCGCGACGTCCGCCGACAACAGCGGAAAGGGCACCACGCTGTCCCTCGCAGCACCCACCCGCACCGCCCAGGTGAAGGTCACCGCATCCGCGGGCAGCGACGGCGGCACCGCGGTCTCGAAGACGTACACGATCAAGGCCGGCACCACCCAGGACATCGCCGCCCCCGTCCCGAGCGGCCTCCAGGGCAGCTACGCCCTGACGGTCGAGCCCCTGTCCGGCGGCCCGGTCTACGCGGCACGCACGCTGACGGCGACGCAGGAGGGAGTTCCCGGCTTCACGGTCCAGACCCTGCCGGACGACCGCGGGACCGTGGCGGTACCGGAGGCGGACCAGGACCTGTCGGTACTGCAGCGGTAGTTGTTCTCGGCCCGTCCGGCGTTCGAGGACGAGGCCGTTCAGGCCGAAGCGCGGGTCCGGGGGCGCAGCCCCCGGACGGCACCCTTACCGCCGGGTGCCATGGGGACCGTGGCTCAGTCCTCCCCGTACCGCGGATCCACCGTCTCCGGAGTAAGCCCCAGCAACTCGGCGACCTGCTCGACGACGACCTCGTGCACCAGAGCGGCCCGCTCGTCGCGCCCCTTCGTGCGGATCTCCACCGGCCGCCGGTACACGACCACCCGTGCCGGTCGCCCCTCCCCGGAGGGAATCGTGCCGCCCAGCGGCACCGCCTCGTCGCTCCAGGCCTCGGCCGGCCCGTCCAGACGCGGCACCTCGAGGACCAGGAAGTCGATCTCGGCGAGCTGCGGCCACCGCCGCTCCAGCCGCTCCACGGAGTCCTGCACCAGATCCGCGAACGCCTCGGCACGGCTCGCGGCGAGCGGTACCTGGGGCGGCGCGATCGGACCGCGCATGCCCCGGCCGTGGCGATCACGACGACGGGGCCCGGGGCGGGCGGCACGGGGCGGTACGGGGTTGTCCATCACTGGTGAAGCGTAGTCCCCGCCGGGACCGCGCGCCGTGCCCCACGCGGCCGGCCGGAGCACCTCGGACACCCCTGCCCGGCCTGTCGCAGGATGACCATTCCAGCCAAGGTTGGGCTCGTTTCCGTATCTCTACGAGACCGGCGATCGTGGGGCAATTGACGGTGTTTGTACGGTGTGTTGATCGGGCGAAGAGGCGCGCAAGGTCGGGTGAATGCGCGTCCGTGCAGGTCAGCCGGGTGTTCCGAGGGAGGGGTGTGGGGTGTTTCACAGTACGACACGGTGGAGTGACCTGGGGGAGAGTCGTCGCGGCCCGCTCAAGAGTGCGGTACCGTCCAACGTCGTGAGCCCTGTACGTCGCTGTTCGCGCACCGCTTGCGGCCGTCCCGCCGTCGCGACGCTGACGTACGTCTACGCCGACTCGACCGCGGTCCTCGGCCCGCTCGCCACCTACGCCGAACCCCACTGCTACGACCTGTGCGCCGAGCACTCCGAGCGCCTCACCGCCCCTCGCGGCTGGGAGGTCGTCCGACTGCTCGACGGTTCCGCTCCGGCCCGCCCCAGCGGCGACGACCTGGAAGCGCTTGCCAATGCGGTGCGCGAGGCGGCCCGCCCCCAGGAGCGGGCGGCAGGCGGCGGTGGCGGGGCGCGCACGGCGGACCCCATGGAGGTCGCGCGGCGCGGGCATCTGCGGGTACTGCGCTCTCCGGACAACTGAGCCCCTCTTCGCGTCCCCCGTTCCGCCCAGTGGTGCATACCCATTGATGTGCCCTCGGCGCGGACGCGATCATTCCGAGGATGCATCCGGCGGGAAATCGCTTTCCGCATGCCGGAGTCCGGGGAGGCGTCCGTGTACGTCCAGGACCCGGAATCCGTCGCCGACTCGCTCGGCCTGTCCGCCCTCGTCGCGGCCCTGCCCCTGCTGATCGTCCTGATCCTGCTCGGCGCGGTGCGCATGAAGGCGCACCTGGCGGGCCTGACAGGGCTTCTGGCGGCCGTTCTGGTCGCCTGGCGCGCGTACGGGCATGCCGCTCGACCAGACGCTCTCCAGCGCCGCCCAGGGGGCCGCCTCCGGGCTCTTCCCCATCCTCGCTCCGCACCCGGCACTTCGACATCCTGCGCCGCTCCTTCGGGCGGCTGTCGGACGACCCGCGCATCCAGGCGCTCGTGGTCGCGTTCTGCTTCGGCGCGCTCCTGGAGGCCCTCGCCGGCTTCGGTGCGCCGGTCGCGATCTGTTCCGTGACGCTCGTCGCCCTCGGCTTCGACCCCGTGCGCGCCTCGGTGGTCGCGCTGTCGCCAACACGGCGCCGGTCGCCTTCGGGGCGATGGGCACACCGGTCGTGACGCTCGCCCGGGTGGCGGCGCTGCCGCTGGACTTCGTGGCCTCCGTGGTGGGGCGTCAAACCCCGCTGCCGGCACTGGTGGTGCCGCTCGTCCCGGTGCGGCTGGTGGACAGGCGGCGCGGCCTGCGCGAGACCCGGACGCCCGCCCTGGTGTGCGGAGTGGCCTTCGCCGTCGCCCAGTTCGCCGCCTCCAACTACGTCTCCGCACAACTCGCCGACATCGGTGCCTCCTTGGTGGGCGCGGGCGCCCTGGTCGCCGTACCGCACGCGCGCGTGCCCGCCACCGAGTCGGTACGCACGTCCGTGCTGACCGGCGGGCGCAGCGAGGAACCGGACGAGGAGGACACGCGGCACGAGGTCCTGAGCGCGTTGGCCCCGTACGCGCTCATCGTCGCGATCTTCTCCCTCGCGCAGATCCCGGCGGTCAAGGACTGGCCGTGAGCGACACACACGTACGACTGGCCGATCGTGTCGACCCGCGGCATGCTCGTCCTGCTCGCCGGCATCTTCATGGCGGCCGTGCTCGGTGTGCACGCGCGCGTGGCGGCCAAGGAGTGGCTGGCGACCGTGCGCGAGCTGAGCTTCGCGATCCTGACCGTGACGTCCGTGCCGGCGCTCGCGTACGTCATGAACCTCTCCGGGCAGGCGGGTACGATCGGCCACTTCGTGGCGGCGGCGGGAGCCGGACTGGCCTTCCTGTCACCCGTCCTGGGCTGGTTCGGGGCGGCGGTCTCCGGCTCGGACACCTCGGCCAATGCGCTCTTCGGAGCCCTGCAGGTGACCGCGGCCCGCGAGTCCGGCCTGTCGCCCGAGCTCCTGGTCGCCGCCAACGGTTCGGGCGGCGTCCTCGGCAAGATGATCTCGCCGCAGAACCTCACCATCGCCTGCGCGGCCGTGGGCCTCGCGGGCCGCGAGGGGGATCTGCTGCGCAAGGTGCTGCCCCTGGAGCGCCGGCCTGCTGCTCGTGATGTGCCTGATCGTGGTAGGCCGGAGCTCACCGGTCCCTGGCTGGATGCTGCCCTGACTCTTCCCGGATCCTGCCGTGGTTCTTCCCGGTTTCTCACTCCGCTCTGACCTGAGGCGACGGATGGCAGTCCACTCTGAGACCGCACGTCGCACGGCCAACCGGTACGGGTAGTTTGAGGCGACCGATAGGACTTCAGGAGGGTTGGCCGTGGTTGCTGATCTGTCGCAGATCGTGAAGGCGTACGACGTACGCGGGGTGGTCCCGGACCAGTGGGACGAGTCGCTGGCCGAGCTCTTCGGCACGGCCTTCGTCCAGGTGACCGGGGCGGACGCGATCGTGATCGGCCACGACATGCGGCCGTCTTCCCCGGGCCTGTCGCGTGCCTTCGCGCGCGGCGCGGCCGCACAGGGCGTCGACGTGACCGAGATCGGCCTGTGCTCGACCGACCAGCTGTACTACGCCTCGGGCGCCCTGAACCTGCCGGGCGCGATGTTCACGGCCTCGCACAACCCGGCGCAGTACAACGGCATCAAGCTGTGCCGCGCGGGCGCGGCGCCGGTGGGCCAGGACACGGGCCTGTCCCGGATCCGTGAACTGGCCGAGCAGTGGAGCGAGTCGGGCGCCCCCGAGCCGGTCGCCGAGCCGGGAACCGTCACCTCGCGCGACACGTTGTCGGACTACGCGGCCCACCTGCGCTCCCTCGTGGACCTGACCTCCATCCGCCCGCTGAAGGTCGTCGTCGACGCGGGCAACGGCATGGGCGGCCACACCGTCCCCACGGTCTTCGCCGGCCTGCCCCTGACCGTCGTACCCATGTACTTCGAACTCGACGGCACGTTCCCGAACCACGAGGCGAACCCGCTGGACCCGGCGAACCTCGTCGACCTGCAGCAGCGCGTACGCGAGGAGTCCGCCGACCTGGGCATCGCCTTCGACGGCGACGCGGACCGCTGCTTCGTCGTCGACGAGCACGGCGACCCGGTCTCGCCGTCCGCCATCACGGCCCTGGTGGCCGCGCGCGAGCTGGCCAGGAACGGCGGCAAGGGCGTGATCATCCACAACCTGATCACGTCCTGGTCGGTCCCCGAGGTGGTGCGCGAACACGGCGGCACCCCGGCGCGCACCCGAGTCGGCCACTCCTTCATCAAGGCCGAGATGGCGAACACCGGCGCGATCTTCGGCGGCGAACACTCGGCGCACTACTACTTCAAGGACTTCTGGAACGCCGACACGGGCATGCTGGCCGCCCTCCACGTCCTCGCCGCCCTCGGCGGCCAGGAGGGCCCGCTCTCCACCCTGACCGCCGAGTACGACCGCTACGTCGGCTCCGGCGAGATCAACTCCACGGTCGTCGACCAGGCCGACCGCCTGGCGGCCATCAAGGTGGCATACGGCGCCCGCGAGGACATCACCCTCGACGAGCTCGACGGCCTGACGGTCACCTCCACCGACTGGTGGTTCAACGTCCGCCCCTCCAACACGGAACCCCTGCTCCGCCTGAACGCGGAGGCAAGGGACGAGGCCACCATGACCAAGATCCGGGACGAGGCCCTCGCCATCATCCGCGCCTGACCACACCGGGCAGGTGCGACCCGCCACCTTGGGCCGGCACGCTTTTTGACGCCGCCCACGAGGGCCGCACCTCTTTGGTGCCGGTCGGCATTTTCAGCCCGTCCGGCGTTTGAGGACGAGGCCGTTCAGGCCGATGGGCGTCCACGGGGCGCAGCCCCCTGGAGGGGTCGACGGGGCAGCGCCCCTGGGGACGGGAAGGGGTGGGGGCGACGGGGGCGACGCCCTCCCACAGCCACCCGATCCGACCCCGGCCCAACCCCGGCGCCCCGCCCCCCACGGCGGTACGCTGACCAGGCACATCCGCACACGCACACGCGCGCCCCGAAGGGACACACCCATGCCGCTCGAAGCCGGCCTCCTGGAGATCCTCGCCTGCCCGGCCTGCCACGCCCCGCTCAAGGAGCAGGAAGCCAACGAGCAGGAAACCGAGCTGATCTGCACGGGCAAGGACTGCGGCCTGGCCTACCCCGTCCGCGACGGCATCCCCGTCCTGCTCGTCGACGAGGCCCGCCGCCCCGCGTAACGCCGAGCCCGGCCACCCGCGCAAGAAGGCACCCGCACAAGCCACCGCGCAAAGAGGCACCCGCGCAAAGAGGCACCCCGCGCAGAGTGGAACCCGCGCAACAAGCCCCGCCGCGCGTACAACCCGGCGCACACAAAGAACCGCCGGCGATCGGAGGCTGCCGCCCATGCTCGACGAATCGCTGCTCGACACCCCCGAGGCCCTCTCGGAGGCCGACCGCCGCGGCCTGCTCCGCGGCGCCGCCGAGGCAGGCGCCCGCGTCCGCACAGCCGCCCGGCACGCCGCAGAGGCCGGCGTGAACGACCTCAAGCCCGACGGCCGCCCCCGGGCGGTCCTCATCGCGGGCCCCGGCGCCGCAGCGATCTGCGCCGCCGACCTCCTCGGCACGCTCGCCGGTCCCGGCAGCCCCGTCATCCGCCTCGCCCCCACCGGCGTCGCCCCCGCCGCGGGCGCCCTGCGCTGGGAACTCCCGGGCTGGGCAGGGAGCGTCGACCTGCTCCTGATCACCACCCCCGACGGCACCGAACCAGGCCTGTCCCTGCTCGCCGACGCGGCCTACCGCCGCGGCTGCACGGTCGTCGCCGTCGCCCCCGCCCGCACCCCGCTCACCGAGGCGGTGGAAGGCGCCCACGGCCTCTTCGTACCGATGGCGACAGCCCCGTACGAGCAGGACGAACAGGAGATCGCCGCCTCCGCCCCCGGCGTCCTGTGGGCGCTGCTCACCCCCCTCCTCGCCCTCCTCGACCGCACCGGCCTGGTCACCGCCCCGCCGGAGGCCGTCGAGAAGATCGCCGACCGTCTCGACCACATCGCCGAACGCTGCGGCCCCGCCATCGCGACCTACAGCAACCCCGCCAAGACGCTCGCCGCCGAACTCGCCGACGCGTTGCCCGTCGTATGGACCGAGGGCGTCTCGGCAGGCCCCGCGGGACGGCGTTTCGCGGCCGCCCTCGCCGAACTCTCCGGCCGTCCGGCGGTCGTCGCCGAACTCCCCGAGGCGCTCGCCGCACACAGTGCCCTGCTGGCCGGTCCGCTCGCCGCCAGCGCCGACCCGGACGACTTCTTCCGCGACCGCGTGGAGGAAGCGCCCGCCCTGCACGCGCGCGTGGTGCTGCTCCGCGACCGCCCGATCGAAGGCCTCACCGCCGCACCGGCCGCCCGTGACCTGGCTCTCAGCCACGACACGCCGATCAGCGAACTCGAACCGGAACCCGGCGGCGAACTGGAGACCCTCGCCGAGCTGATCGCCATCACGGATTTCGCCGCCGTTTACCTGGCGCTCGCCTCGGGGGCCTGACGTTGACCCGCGCAACCCGCGCTTACTGACCAGCGCCCGCCGAGCGCGGCGTACGTACGGAGACGAAGACACAGCATGGACCGCCTCGACAACACCACCCGCCCCTACGCCTGGGGTTCGACCACCGCGATCCCGCACCTGCTCGGTGTCGAACCGACCGGTGAACCGCAGGCGGAGATGTGGATGGGCGCCCACCCCGGCGCCCCCTCGCGCACCGAACGCGGCACGCTCGTCGAGGTCCTCGACGCGGACCCGGAGAAGGAACTCGGCCCGGCGGCCGTCGCCAGGTTCGGCCCCCGCCTGCCCTTCCTCCTCAAGATCCTCGCCGCCGGTGCCCCGCTCTCCCTCCAGGTGCACCCCAACCTGGCGCAGGCGAAGGAGGGTTACGAGGACGAGGAGCGCCGGAACATCCCGGTCGACGCCCCGCACCGCAACTACAAGGACGCCAACCACAAGCCCGAACTGATCTGCGCGCTCACCGAGTTCGACGGCCTGTGCGGCTTCCGCGACCCGCTCCGGGCGGCCGCCCTCCTCGACGGCCTCGGGGTCGACTCCCTCAAGCCGTACGTCGACCTGCTGCACGCCCACCCCGAGGACGCCGCCCTGCGCGAGGTCCTCACGGCGATCCTCACCGCCGACCCCGAGGAGATGCACCACACGGTCGCCGAAGCCGCGGCCGCCTGCACCCGCCTCGGCGGCGACTACGCGCCCTACGCCGACATCGCGCACCACTACCCGGGCGACCCGGGCGTCATCGCCGCGATGCTCCTCAACCACGTACGTCTGCAGCCCGGCGAGGCCCTGTTCCTCGGCGCGGGCATCCCGCACGCGTACCTCAACGGTCTAGGCGTCGAGATCATGGCCAACTCGGACAACGTCCTGCGTTGCGGCCTGACCCCCAAACACGTCGACGTCCCCGAACTCCTGCGCATCGTCCGCTTCGAGGCGAGCGACCCGGGCGTACTGCGCCCCGAGGCGTCCCCGGACGGCGAGGAGGTCTACGAGACCCCGATCGACGAGTTCCGGCTCTCGCGCCACGTCCTCCCCGAGGGCGGCGCCGCCCACGACCTCACCCGCGCCACCCCCCAGATCCTGCTCTGCACGGCCGGATTCGTGCAGGCGGGTGACCACGAACTGCGCCCCGGCCAGTCGGTCTTCGTCCCGGCAGGCGAGAAGGCCGAAGTGTCGGGAGCGGGTACGGTCTTCCGGGCCACTGTGATCGTATGACCGGGGTTGTGGATACCTGACGCGCCGTCGTCGGGCAGGGCTGCAAGAATGGCCCACCGGCAAAGGACGGGCAAAGCCGCGACGAGGCGGGGCCCCGGGCGGCGTACGTACGAAGGCGAAGGGACAACGCGGACACATGAGCGCGTCAGGCGGCACCAGGGCGATCGTGGCGGCACTCGGCGCCAACCTCGCGATCGCGGCATCGAAGTTCGTGGCGTTCGCGTTCAGCGGTTCCTCGTCGATGCTCGCCGAGGGCGTCCACTCGCTCGCCGACTCGGGCAACCAGTTCCTGCTGCTGATCGGCGGCAAGAAGGCCCAGCGCGAGGCGACCCCGCAACACCCCTTCGGCTACGGCCGCGAGCGGTACATCTACGCCTTCCTCGTCTCCATCGTCCTCTTCTCGGTCGGCGGCATGTTCGCCATCTACGAGGGCTACGAGAAGATCCGCCACCCGCACGAGGTGGAGCACTGGTACTGGCCGGTGGGCGTCCTCGTCTTCGCGATCATCGCCGAGGGCTACTCCTTCAAGACGGCCATCAAGGAGTCCAACGAACTGCGCGGCAAGCTGTCCTGGTCGCAGTTCATCCGCCGCGCCAAAGCACCCGAGCTGCCCGTCGTCCTCCTGGAGGACTTCGGCGCGCTCATCGGTCTCGTCCTCGCACTCGGCGGTGTCGGCCTCGCACTGCTCACCGGCGACGGCGTCTGGGACGGCATCGGCACGGTCTGCATCGGCATCCTGCTCGTCCTGATCGCCCTCGTCCTCGCCGCCGAGACCAAGTCCCTGCTCCTCGGCGAGGCCGCCGGCGTCGACGAGGTCAAGCAGATCGAGGCGGCCATCGTCGACGGCGACACGGTCACCGGCATCATCCACATGCGCACGCTCCACCTCGGCCCCGAGGAACTGCTGATCGCCGCCAAGATCGCCGTCCAGCACGACGACACGGCCGCGGAGGTCGCCTCCGCCATCAACGCCGCCGAGGCCCGCATCCGCGCCGCCGTCCCCATCGCCCGCGTCATCTACCTCGAACCGGACATCTACAGCGAGGCCGAGGCCACCAGGGGCCCCGACCGCGAGGCCACGCCCGGCGGACCGGCGCCGCACCCCGCCGGCCACTGACACCACTTCGCCGCACGACCAAGGGGGCCGCCGAACGCTCGGCGGGCCCCCTCGCCATACGTGCACGCCCACGGCGGAGGCGGGGGCACCGACACGCTTCCGTACGGCCGTCGCCGCGATCCCCAGCCCGAGCCCGGAGCGCCATCAGGCCACCCACCGGCGCGGCCACCACGACAGGGCCGCCCCGATGTAGTCGTCCGTCACGCGGCCCTGGACCGCGCCCACCGGGACCGTGCGCCACAACCACCAGCACGACACCCAACGGCCCCAGCGTCCCCGTCCAGATCGCGAGCTTCCGCGTCCTGCTCATCGCCACTCCCTCCCCACACGGAACTTCGCGCCGCGCAGGGGGTAGCCGCCCGCTGTGAACCGGCTGTGCGGGCCCCTGCCCCGACGGACGCGGGCCCTGAACCGGCTAACGGATCTCGCTCAGCACACCGAGGACCGCCCGCTCGTCCCCGGCCGCCGTCAGCCGTTCCCGGAACCCGGCGTCCATCAACTTCCGCGACAGCAACGTCAGAATCCGCAGATGCTCATCACCCGCGGCCGCCTCCGGTACGGCGATCATGAACACCAGCCGCGCCTTCGTACCGTCCATGGAGCCCCACTCGACGCCCTCGTCGGAGCGGGCGAAACCGACCACCGGGGCCGTCACCGCGTCCGTCTTGGCATGCGGAATCGCGATCTCCTCGCCGAGCCCGGTGGTGCCCTGCTCCTCACGCCGCAGCGCCGTCCGCACGAGCTCGTCGAGGTCCGCCACCTCACCGCTCCGGGCCAGCAGACCCGCCATCTCCCGGATGGCGGCCGCCTTCTCGCGTGCGTCGAGGCGTACCTTCACGGTCCGCTCGGTGAGGTAGCCGGACAGGACGTCGCCACCGGCGCCGGCAGGGTCCACCTCCGCCGAGCAGCCCGCACCGCCCGAGCCGGAGCTGAACGGCGCCGATCCACGCTCGACCCGCGCCGCAGCGAGGCCATGCTCACCCGACCCTGACGACACACCAGCGCCGACCGGAATCAGCACCGGCTCGGCATCCTCCACCCCCACACCGACCACCGGCGCACCTCTCCGCCTGCGCTCAGCGATGTCGATCAGCGTCACCGTGGTCAGCGCCGTGACCACCGTGCCGATCACCGCCGCCACGAAGAACATCGGTACGCCGCTCACCGCGCCCAGCACCGCCACGATCGGCCCACCGTGCGGCACCGCGTCCTTCACTCCCGCGATCCCGGCGACTGCACCGGCCACCGCGCCGCCGAGCATGTTGGCCGGAATGACCTGCGCGGGCCGCGCCGCCGCGAACGGGATCGCACCCTCCGAGATACCGAAACAGCCCATGAACAGGGACGCGAGCCCGGTCTCCCGCTCCTGCTCGGTGTAGAGCCGCTTCCGTATCAGCGTCGCCACCCCCTGCCCGAGCGGCATGACCGGGATCGCGGCCGCGCACATCCCCATGACCGTCTGGTTGCCGGTCGCGATGAGCCCGGCGCCGAACAGGAACGCCGTCTTGTTCACCGGCCCACCCATGTCGAACGCGATCATGAGCCCCAGAATCGCGCCGAGCAGCACCGCACTCGCGCCCGTCATCCCACTGAGCCAGCTGGTCAGATGCTCGAACACCCACGAGATCGGCTTCCCGATGACGTAGATGAAGAACGTCCCGAGCACCGTCGTCGCCACAATCGGGATCACGATGATCGGCATGATCGGCTGCACGAACTTCGGCACCCGGACCTTCTTGATCCACAGCACCAGATACCCGGCGAGAAACCCGGTCACGATCGCCCCGATGAACCCCGCACCCGCCTTGGAGTCGTACAACGACCCGGTGTTGGCGATCCAGCCACCGATCATCCCTGGCACGAGCGCGGGCCGATCGGCGATGGCGTAGGCGATGTACCCGGACAGGATCGGCACCATCAGGGTGAAGCCGATGACCCCGATGTTGTTCAGGTCCATCCAGAAGGAGCCCTTCGGAATGACCAGACCACCGGAGGGGTCCGTGTGCCCACCGAGCGAGAGCGAGACGGCGATCAGCAACCCGCCGACCACCACGAACGGAATCATGTAACTGACCCCGTTCATCAGCGCCTTGTACGTGACGCTCCGCTCCCTGCCTCCGGCGGCCGTGGGGGACACCGCCTCGCTCGCGGCCTCATGTACCGGTGCCGACCGCACCTGCTCGATCAGCCGCTCGGGGTGGTGAATCCCCTCGGCCACCCCGACCTTGAGAACTCGCTTGCCCGCGAAACGACTCAGATCCACATCCTTGTCCGCGGCGACGATGATGCCGTCCGCGGTTCTGACATCGTTGTCGCTCAGGACGTTTTCAGCCCCGATGGACCCCTGCGTCTCCACCTTCATGTCGATGCCACGGCGCTCGGCAGCCTGCGCGAGCTTCTCCGCAGCCATATACGTGTGTGCGATGCCGGTCGGGCATGCGGTCACCGCGAGCAGCTTCAGCCGCCTCTGCTCGCCGTTGCCGCCGCCCGTGGGGGGAGGGCCGGCCGGATTGGCCACATCGATCTCCTAACGCCTTTGTCGCACGAAACGCCGTCCCGGACGCCCCGCAAGACCGATCAGCGGTTCCCGATCTCCTGGCATCCTGCAACATCCGCAGCCCTGCTCAAAGGTGCGAAAGTCCCTGCTCGACCTGGTCTGCTGCCTCCTGCTCTCCCATTCGTAGGTGTCCTGTCATCGCCCTCTCAACCCTGGCGGCCGACACCCTGCGCACGTCCCGATCGGCGCGATGTGTTCGAAGGCGGACTGGGGCCGCCCGGGCGGCCGGTGTAGCTTGGACCGAGCCAGACGTCGCTGCTGATGGCGGTCGGGCGGTCCCACCGCGGACCGACCGAGGGAGAGAGGGCCTCCGACGGACTGCGCTGCGCGTACGCGGGCATGCCTGTGCCCTCTTCGGGCACCCCTGTGTCCCGCCGCCGCGCAGACCAGCCGTACCCAACCCTCGTCCCTACCCCGAGGAGCAGCTCGCAATGACGACTGTCGACAACCGACAGGACTTCAAGGTCGCCGACCTCTCCCTGGCCACCTTCGGCCGTAAGGAGATCACCCTCGCCGAGCACGAGATGCCCGGCCTGATGGCGATCCGCAAGGAGTACGCCGAGACTCAGCCGCTGGCCGGCGCCCGTGTCACCGGCTCCCTGCACATGACCGTGCAGACCGCCGTGCTCATCGAGACCCTGGTCGCCCTGGGCGCGCAGGTCCGCTGGGCCTCGTGCAACATCTTCTCCACCCAGGACCACGCGGCCGCCGCCATTGCCGTCGGCCCGAACGGCACGCCCGAGAACCCGCAGGGCGTCCCGGTCTTCGCCTGGAAGGGCGAGACCCTGGAGGAGTACTGGTGGTGCACGGAGCAGGCGCTGACCTGGCCGGACAGCCCCACCGGCGGCCCCAACATGATCCTCGACGACGGCGGTGACGCCACCCTCCTCGTCCACAAGGGCGTCGAGTACGAGAAGGACGGCAAGGTCCCCTCCGTCGACACCGCCGAGTCCGACGAGCACCGCGTCATCCTCGAACTCCTGCACCGCACCATCACCAACGGCTCGCAGAAGTGGACCCAGCTCGCCTCGGAGATCCGCGGCGTGACCGAGGAGACCACCACCGGCGTCCACCGCCTGTACGAGATGCAGCGCGACGGCGTCCTCCTGTTCCCGGCGATCAACGTCAACGACGCCGTCACCAAGTCGAAGTTCGACAACAAGTACGGCTGCCGCCACTCCCTGATCGACGGCATCAACCGCGCCACCGACGTCCTCATCGGCGGCAAGACCGCGGTCGTCTGCGGCTACGGCGACGTGGGCAAGGGCTGCGCGGAGTCCCTGCGCGGACAGGGCGCCCGCGTCATCGTCACCGAGATCGACCCGATCTGCGCCCTCCAGGCGGCGATGGACGGCTACCAGGTCACGACCCTCGACGAGGTCATCGACAAGGCCGACATCTTCGTCACGACGACCGGTAACAAGGACATCATCATGGCCTCGGACATGGCCAAGATGAAGCACCAGGCGATCGTCGGCAACATCGGTCACTTCGACAACGAGATCGACATGGCCGGCCTCGCCAAGATCCCGGGCATCGTCAAGGACGAGGTCAAGCCGCAGGTCCACACCTGGACCTTCCCCGACGGCAAGGTGATCATCGTCCTGTCCGAGGGCCGTCTGCTGAACCTGGGCAACGCCACCGGCCACCCGTCGTTCGTGATGTCCAACTCCTTCGCGGACCAGACCCTGGCCCAGATCGAGCTGTTCACCAAGCCCGACGAGTACCCGACCGGCGTGTACACGCTGCCCAAGCACCTCGACGAGAAGGTCGCCCGTCTCCACCTGGACTCGCTCGGCGTGAAGCTGACCACGCTCCGCCCCGAGCAGGCCGCGTACATCGGCGTCCAGGTCGAGGGCCCGTACAAGTCGGACCACTACCGCTACTGAGCGGCTCGGCGCAGCCGATGGTGAGCGCGTCGGTGCGCTGACGCGCTCACCAGCAACAGTTCCTCCGAGGCAGGCCCCCGCACCCCCGTGTCGGGGGCCTGCCCCTTTGGCTCTGCGGCCCGTCGGCCGGATCAGCCCGTCAAGACCCAGGACCCCCATGCCCCGCGGCCGTTATTCGCTCCACGATCCGCACGATCACACCCCCCTCGCAGAAGAGCACTTCCACTGCGCCCCCGGACCTTCCGGCTGGCGCTACGTCTCACAACTCACCACCCCCGCGGGCGATCACCGGGGCTCTGTCGACCTCGCCCTCGACGACTTGGGCCGCCCCATCCGCCTTGAGCTGCATGCCGCGGGCTGGCAGGTCCGCGGTGCCGCCCTCGACGGTGTCACCTGGGTCAGGACGGACCCCACCGGAGCCCATGCCACCGAAGGCAACGTCCGCGCCCACGCCTTCACCGGCACATCCCCCGCGTTCCTCATCGCCACCACCCGTCTCCTGCGCCTCACCCCCTCCGCCACAGCAACTCGCGTACGCCTCGTAGCCTTCACCGACCCCGTCCTCGCCCCGCGCACCGTGGACCAGTCCTGGGCCTTGGTGAACAGAGAAACACACGCCACTGACAACGCCCCTCTGACCGTGGACGAATACCAGGTCACAGCCCTGGACACGGGCGAGCAGCACGCCGTACACATCGCCGGCGACGTCGTGCTCGCCGCGCCCGGCATCGAGCTCGAAGACCTCGAATCGCCGCCGTCCCCAATCACCTGAGCGAGACGTTCGCCGAAGCGGTGTGAGGGAACGCACGGACGTAGCTGCCTGGGCCAGGTAGCCCGTACGGCGGCTGCGAAGGGCCTACGCCGGCGGTACGAATCCGGTGGACTCGGTGGTTCCGCCCGCTGGCCGGTCGCTCGACGTTGCATCCTGTTGGGCGGTCTGCACGGTCTCCTGCGCCGGGGCCTCCTGCGTCGGCGCCTCAGCTTGCCGTCCGGGCGCAGCCGTCTGCGCCCCAAGGGCAGCCGACGGAGCCACCACCCAAGGGAATCCGGCAGGGGGTTCGTAGGAGCCCGGCGCACCAGCCGGGTGCACGGCACCCACAGGCCGCCCACTCGCAGCCGGGCCCCCGGCCGCAGAACCGTTCGCAAAGGCCCGTCGCGCCTCCCGGGCCTGCCGCTCCTGCATCACAGCCGCCAGATACGCCGTCGGCGGAACACCCTGGGGAACCGGCGTGCCCGTACGCGCAGAGAGGTCCGAGGCGAGCCGCTCCGCCATCGCCCAGCCGACCCGCGGATCCAGCTGCTGCATCCGCGACAGATACTGACGGACGGCGAGCCACAACCCGTCGGGAACCGCAGACAGATCAAGTCCCGAGAACCTCCCGGCCAGCCAGGGCGGTGGCGGAGGCAGGAAACCCGTCCGCATCACAGGCACCCTTTCCCGAACGACGAGAGTCCCGGCGAATACGTCGCCGAGCCGTCGCCCCCGAGCCGACACAAGGGATGCGATGCAGGCGACGACCCCGAACGTCATCAGGATCTCGACCACACCGATCCCGCCCCGAACCAGCGCATGCCGGAACCGGATCGGCCCCCCGTCGTCCCGCACCACCCGCAGCCCGCACGCCAACTTTCCGAGCGACCGCCCACGGCTGAGCGTCTCCACCGCGATCGGCCCGCCCACCAGCAGCAGAACAGAGGTCGCGATCGACACCGCGATCTGCGCCGCGTCATCCAGCGAAGCCGTGGCAGCGATCAGAGCGATGGTCACGACCACATAGACGAGCATGGCCACGGTCAGATCGAGCAGCACTGCAAGCGCCCTGCTGGGCAACCTCGCGGGGCGCAACTCCAGCGCCACCGCCTCGCCCGTCACAAGCTCACTCACGCCCGTAGTCCTTCCCCTGGCCTGCCCCGTGAACGGCCAGTCTGCCAAGCTGAGGGCGCATCGCGCCGCAGTACGAAAAGCTGACCCCACGACGAGCCGCCGACGAACAGCCGAGGAGCAGGCAAACCGATGGACCTCGACGTCTTCGTCACCGCCCACCGAGCCGAATGGGATCGCCTCGACGCCCTCCTCAGGCGTCAACGCCGTCTCACCGGCGCCGAGGCCGACGAACTCGTCGTGCTCTACCAGCGCACGGCCACGCACCTCTCTCTGATCCAGTCCAGCGCCCCTGACCCCCAGCTGACCGGACGCCTCAGCCAGCTCGTGGCACGCGCGCGTAGCGCAGTCACAGGCACCCGCCGCGCCTCCTGGCGAGACGTCACCCGCTTCCTGACGCAGGGGTTCCCTGCTGCGGTCTACAGATCGCGCCGTTGGTGGGTCCCCACGGCGCTTCTGTCCACCGTCGTCGCCATCCTCCTGGGCTGGTGGATAGGCACCCACCCCGAGGTGCAGGCCACGATTGCGGCCCCCAGCGAGCTGCGTGAACTCACCCGCCCAGGGGGGCAGTACGAGACGTACTACTCGAGCCACCCTGCGGCGTCCTTCGCCGCCCAGGTCTGGACGAACAACGCCTGGGCCGCCGCCCAGTGCCTGATCCTGGGCATCTTCCTCGGCTTGCCCGTCCTCTGGATTCTCCTCCAGAACATGATCAACCTCGGGGTCGGCTTCGGGCTGATGTCCTCGGCCGGCCGACTCGACACCTTCCTCGGTCTGGTCCTCCCACACGGCCTGCTCGAACTGACCGCTGTCTTCGTGGCCGCCGGAACCGGCCTCCGGCTCGGTTGGACTCTCATAGACCCGGGCCCCCGCTCCCGCCGCACGGCCCTCGCAGAGGAGGGCCGTGCCGCCGTGGGCATGGCGATCGGTCTCGAGCTCGTCCTCTTCGTCTCAGGCGCCATCGAAGGCTTCGTCACCCCCTCCGGCCTGCCCACGTGGGCTCGAATAGGCATCGGGGTCGCTGTAGAACTTGCCTTCCTCGTCTACGTCTTCGTCCTGGGCGGCCGAGCGGCCCGTGCCGGGGAGACGGGTGACGTCGAGACAGCGGAGCGCAGCGCCACGGTGCCGACGGCCGCCTGATGTGCGGCCGCGCCTCCCAACCTGTTAGTCTCTCCTTCGCCCCACAGGAGCCGTTGACACGGACCAAGTGGGGAGGTAGATTCGAACAGTTGCCTGGAACTGGATCTAGTCCGGTCGGCAGCGGTGAGTATCTGTCTGCTTCTCGGAAACATCGATTTCGAAGAAGCCACTCCCGATGAATCGGAAATGAGCGGCCGGTCAGTCCGGCTCGAAACTTCTGATAAAGTCGGAACCGCCGGAAAGGGAAACGCGAAAGCGGGAACCTGGAAAGCACCGAGGAAATCGGATCGGGAAACGGTCTGATAGAGTCGGAAACGCAAGACCGAAGGGAAGCGCCCGGAGGAAAGCCCGAGAGGGTGAGTACAAAG
>NZ_JBFBBE010000031.1:0-91644 GCF_040682555.1 Streptomyces sp. NPDC051172 | reverse complement strand
GGCGCGGGGCCGTATCCGTCTGCGGCTCCGCCGCGGGGCGCGACCAGCCACGACGACGCCGCGGACGATCGACGGGACAACGCCCCGCGGCGGAGCCGCACATCGCCACACCCCGCGGAGAGCCCCGCACCGGTGCTGCGGGACGTGCGAGCCGTCGTCTTCGACACCGACGGCGTCATCACCGACTCGGCCCGGGTGCATGCCGCCGCCTGGAAGACGGCCTTCGACGCCTACCTGCGCGCTCACCCGCCCCAGGACCCGGGACTGCGCCGCCCCTTCGACGTGCGCGACGACTACCTGCGCCACGTGGACGGCAAGTCCCGACTCGACGGAGCCGCGGCCTTCCTCCGCGCACGCGGCCTCGACCCGTCGGAGGAGACCGTGCGTGCCGTCGCCGCGGACAAGGAGCGCCTGTTCACCGAGAGCCTGCGCACCCACGGCGTCGACGCGTACCCGGGAACGGTACGGCTGGTGCATGCCCTCCGCCGCGCCGGGATACCCCGGGCCGCGGCCTCCGCGTCCCGCCACGCCGGTGAGTTGCTCGACCGGGCCGGGGTTCTCGATCTCTTCGACGTGCTCGTGGACGGCGGCGAGGCGGCCCGGCTGGGGCTGCACGGCAAACCGCGCCCGGACCTCTTCCTCGAGGCGGCCCGCCGGCTCGGCGTCCCTGCAGTACGCACTGCCGTAGTGGAGGACGCGCTGGCGGGCGTCGAGGCGGGCCGCCGGGGCGGGTTCGCCCTGGTGATCGGCGTGGACCGCACGGACGGCCCGGACACCGGGCAGCGGCTGCTGCAGCACGGCGCCGACATCGTCGTGTCCGACCTCGCCGAACTGGTCGTACGAGGGGAACCGAAGTGACGGGCTGGACCTGGGAGTACGACGGCTACGAACCGGCCGACGAGCGCCTGAGGGAGGCGCTGTGCACGCTGGGCAACGGCTACCTCGCCACCCGGGGAGCGCTGCCCGAGTGCGCCGCGGACGAGGTGCACTACCCGGGCACGTATGTGGCGGGCTGCTACAACCGGCTCACCTCCGACGTGGCGGGCCGCCAGGTCGAGAACGAGGACATGGTCAACCTGCCGAACTGGCTGCCGCTGCGCTTCCGCCTCCCCGGCGGGCGGTGGCTCACACCTGACACCGCGACCGTGCTCGAGCACCGCGAGACCCTGCAGCTGTCCTCGGGACTGCTGGAGCGCCGGACGAAGTACGACCTCGGCGAGGAGCGGGCGCTGACGGTGCGTCAGCAACGGCTGGTGCACATGGGCGACCCCCATCTGGCCGCGTTGCGCACCGAGTTCAGGGCGGAAGGACGAGTCGGTCGGCTCGATGTCGAGGCGGCCCTCGACGGTGGCGTCACCAACAGCGGCGTGCCCCGCTACCGGGACCTCGACGGCCGCCACCTCACCCACGTGCACACCGGAACCGCCGCCCCCGACACCGTCTGGCTGCGCTGCCGTACCCGCACCTCGGACATCCGGATCGGCATGGCGGCCCGCCTGACCGCAGACACGTCCGTCACGATCAGCCACCAAGTTCCGCGCGCCGTCCAGCGGTTGAGCCTGGACCTGGCCGCCGGGAACACCGCCGTCGTCGACAAGACGGTCGCCCTGCACACCTCGCGCGACCCGGCGATCAGCGACCCGCTCTTCGCCGCCGTCGACCGGGTGACCCGGGCGCCCGGCTTCGACGAACTCCTCGAGTCCCACCTCACGGCCTGGGACCAGCTCTGGCGTCGCGCCGACCTCGATGTCGACGGGGAGGCGGGCCGCATCCTGCGGCTGCACCTCTTCCACGTCCTGCAGACACTCTCCCCGCACACCGCCGACCTCGACGTCGGCGTACCCGCCCGCGGACTGCACGGCGAGGCCTACCGCGGACACGTCTTCTGGGACGAACTGTTCGTCCTGCCCTACCTCAACCTGCACTTCCCCGAGGTCTCCCGCGCTCTGCTGCGCTACCGCCACCGTCGCCTCGAACAGGCCTGCACCGCCGCCCGGTCGGCGGGCCGCCGGGGTGCCCTGTACCCCTGGCAGAGCGGCAGCGACGGACGCGAGGAGACCCAGCAGTTGCACCTCAACCCCCGCTCGGGACGCTGGCTGCCCGACCACTCCCGGCTCCAGCACCACGTCGGCTCGGCCATCGCGTACAACGTGTGGCAGTACTGCGAGGCCAGCGGAGACACCGAGTTCCGCAACACAAAGGCCGCCGAGATGCTGCTGCAGATCGCCCGCTTCTGGGCCGACTCGGCCGTCTACGACGAGAAGCTCGGACGCCACCGCATCAAAGGCGTGGTCGGCCCCGACGAGTACCACGACGCCTACCCCGGCGCCTCGGAGCCCGGCCTCGACGACAACGCCTACACGAACGTCACGGCCGCCTGGGTCCTCACGCACACGCTCGAACTGGTGCAGTCGCTGCCCGAGCCGCGGCGGCGTGAACTCGTCGAACGCACCGGCCTCGACGGTGGCGAACTCGAACAGTGGGAGGACGTCTCCCGCACTCTTCACGTGCCCTTCCACGACGGTGTCATCAGCCAGTTCGAAGGCTACGGCGACCTCGTCGAACTCGACTGGGACGGCTACCGCGAGCGCTACGGCGACATCCGGCGCCTCGACCGGATCCTGGAGGCGGAGGGCGACACCGTCAACCGCTACCGGGCCTCCAAGCAGGCCGACGTCCTGATGCTCGGCTATCTCTTCGCACCGGCCGAACTGCAGGGCCTGTTCCGCCGGCTGGGCCTGCGGCTCGACGAGGACATGTGGCGGCGCACCGTCGACCACTACCTGCAGCGCACCAGTCACGGCTCCACGCTCAGCGGGCTGGTCCACGGCTGGGTCCTGGCCCGGGCCCGGCGGACGGAGGCGTGGAAGTTCTGCCTGGAAGCCCTCAGGGGCGACGTCGCCGACGTCCAGGGCGGCACCACCGGTGAGGGGATCCATCTGGGCGCCATGGCCGGCACCCTCGACCTCGTCCAGCGCGGACTGACCGGTCTGGAGACGCGGGGCGGCGCGCTGTGGCTCGATCCGGTGCCGCTGCCCGAGCTGTCCTCGTACGGGTTCGCGCTGCGCTACCACGAGCACTGGGGCGTGCGGCTGAGGCTGGAGCGCGGTCTGCTGGAGATCGCGGTGCCGTCGTCCGACGGCACGCCCATCGACATCCGGCTGCCCGACCGGGCGGTCTGCCTGCGGCCGGGGGAGACGGGCAGGCTGCTGCTCGGGGACTGAGGGCGAACGGGTCCGGGCTTGGGCCGGATGGTCCCGGGTCGTCACCGGGCGGCCCATACCCGCTGGTCGTGCGGGGTGTGAGGGTGGCTGTGAGAAGCAGTCCGAGACAGAGGAAGCGGTCCGCGATGTACTGGAACGGTCACGACATGAACGGGTGGGGCTGGTTCACGATGTCGATCAGTACGGTCCTGCTGTGGGCCCTGCTCATCACCGTGGCCGTGCTGCTCTTCCGCACCCTGAACCGGGCCCCCGAGCCCCCACGCACCCCTCCCGCTGCCTCACCCGAGCAGCTGCTCGCCGAGCGTTTCGCCCGGGGTGAGATCGACGAGGAGCAGTACCGCCGAAGCCTGGCCGTGCTGCGCGGGGACGGCCCCACCCTCGCCAAACACTGACCGAACCGCCCCGCCCGTCCGAGGGGAGGTGCGCCCCATGTCGGCGCAACCACTCGACACGACGAACGTCACGGCCCTGGTGGCCGCCGCCACGGCCGCGCCCTCCCTGCACAACGCGCAGCCGTGGCGATTCCGCCATCACACCAAGGTCGGCACGGTCGAACTGCGTGCCGACTTCGAGCGCGCCATGCCGCGCACCGACCCGAACAACCGCGGCCTGCACATCGGCTGCGGCGCGGCGCTGTTCAACCTACGTGTCGCCGCGGCCGACAGCGGCCTGCACGTCGATGTGCACCTGCTGCCCGATCCCGCCGACCGGGAGCTGCTCGCCGTCGTACATCTCAACGACTGCGACCGGCCCGACCGTGACCTGGCGACGCTGTTCCCGGCGATCGCCCGCCGGCACACCAGCCGCCATCCCTTCCAGGACAAGCCGATCCCGGCCGCGGTCCGGGACGTCCTGCGCGAGGCCGCCCTCCGGGAGGGTGCACAGCTGGCCTTCCCCGACGCCTGGCACGTGGAGTCCCTGCTGGAGCACGTCCGCGACGTCGAGGGGCGCGACAGCCTGCACCCCGAGCGGCTCCAGGACGTGCAGCGGTGGACCCGCATCGGGGCGGAGAGCGCCGGCACGGCCGTGGACGGCATTCCCGAGGAGGCCTTCGGTCCGCGCAAGCAGGGCGGCCGCGCCCCGGTCCGTGACTTCGCCGGCCGTCGTGCCGTGCCCGGCCGCCCGGTCGCGGTCTTCGAGACCACGCCGCACCTCGCGCTGCTGGGCACGCACCACGACCACCCCGACGACTGGCTGCGCGCGGGACAGGCGCTCGAACGAGTCCTCCTGCGGGCCACGCTCGACGGCCTGGCCACCTCCCTCACCTCCCACGCACTGGAGCAGGCGGAGCTGCGGGAGCTGGCCCGCGATCCACGCTCGGCGATGGGCTTCGTCCACATGGTGCTGCGCCTCGGCTACGGGCCCGCGGGGACGGAGACACCGCGACGCCCCGTGCACGAGGTACTGGAGATCGGCTGAGGGTCCGCTCGGGCCCCCGGGAGGGCCGGTCGGTGCGCCCCCGGGGCCCGTCGGCCCAGTGCGGCCAAGGCCTGGCAGGCCAAGGCTGAGAACCGCCAAAACTGCGGACAGGGGAGGGGCACCATGAACGGTCCGGTCGTGGTGGGAGTGGACGGTTCGCCGGCGGGTCTGACGGCCGTGGAAGCCGCGGCGTGGGAGGCCGCCCGGCGCGGAGTGGGTCTTGAGCTGGCGCACGCCCTGACGTGGTCCGAGGAGTTGGTGCCGGCCGGTGTGGCGCCCTGGGATCCGGACGGCGGCGGCCTACGGGACCGGGTGAACCGGGCACTGGCCGATGCCGAGTGGCGGGCCCGCCGGGTGGCGCCCGACCTGGCGATCACGCGTGAAGTCCTTGTCGGCGAGCCGGCGACGGTGCTCGGGTCCGCCTCGCGCGCCGCTTCGCTCACCGTGGTGGGGAGCCGCCCGGCGCACGGCATGCGCGACCGCCTGCACGGCTCGGTCGCCGGTCGTCTGACGGCCCGTGCGGGATGCCCGGTGCTGGTGGTGTGCGGCAGGCAGAGCCGGACCGGCCCCGTCGTGCTGGCGCAGGACGAGTCACCAGGGGCCCGCGAAGCCGCCGAATTCGCCTTCGCGGAGGCCTCGGAGCGCGGTGCGGATCTGGTGGTCCTGCACAGGACAGCGGCCGTCCGCGCCCTGTCCGGGCTGCGCGAGCAGTATCCGGACGTCGCCGTGCGCACCCGCCCGGTCCGGAGCCGGCGCCCCCGCTCCCTGGTCGAGGCGAGCATCGGCGCGCAGCTCGTCGTGGTCGGTGTGCGCCGGCGCAACGCCAGTGCGGCCGCGCTGTCCGGCCCCGGCGGCCGGGCGATCGTGCGGCACGCACACTGCCCCGTCGCTCTGGTCCCGTCCGGAAAGGTGTGATCAGTGCGTGGGTCGGTCGCCCGTGTCCGGCTGGTCCAGGTGTGTGGCGAGGACCGCGGCCTGCACACGGCGTTGCACACCGAGCTTGGCCAGCAGCCGGGAGATGTGGTTCTTGACGGTCTTCTCCGACAGATAGAGCTGCTTGCCGATCTCACGGTTGGTGAGTCCGTCCCCGATCAGCGCGAGGATCTCCCGCTCGCGCGGCGACAGCCCCGCCAACTCGGGTGCCACCGAGGGGGTTTCGGCGGGTTCGGTGCGCAGGGAGCGCATGAGCCGGGCGGTGGTGGCCGGGTCCAGCATGGACTGGCCGGAAGCGACGGTACGGACCGCCGAGATCAGGTCGGAGCCCTTGATCTGCTTGAGGACATAGCCGGATGCGCCGGCCATGATGGCGTCGAGGAGGGCGTCCTCGTCGTCGAACGAGGTGAGCATCAGCACGGCGAGCTCGGG
Source organism: Streptomyces sp. NPDC051172 (assembly GCF_040682555.1). Lineage (NCBI taxonomy): Bacteria > Bacillati > Actinomycetota > Actinomycetes > Kitasatosporales > Streptomycetaceae > Streptomyces > Streptomyces sp. NPDC051172. The sequence goes on along the minus strand of NZ_JBFBBE010000031.1, from coordinate 85,636 downwards.
CATGCGGCTGCGCAGGTCCCGGCAGACGGAGATGCCGTCGCCGTCGGGCAGGCGGACGTCCAGGACGGCGACGTGGGGGCGCACGGCGGGTGCGCGGACGAGGGCATGCGCGACGTTCTCGGCATCGCCGACGACGCTGATGTCGGGTTCGGCGTCCAGCAGGTCGGCCAGCCCGCGCCGGACGACCTCGTGGTCGTCGAGCAGGAAGACGCGGATCGGGTCCTGCGCCGTGAAGGTGCGTGCTTCGGTCATGTCGGCCTCTCGTTCCCCGGGTGTATGACGTACGGGCGGCAGGCCGCACGTCACGACGATCATCACGCGTGGGGGCCGGACGCACTAGGGCCGACTGGCCCCACTCGTCGCCACGCCACCCGGTCCGCCGCGCCGTGCGAAGGGCCTGCTGCCCCTCCCGCCGACGGCGATGTGGTGAGACCTTTTAGGTGTGTGCGTCCTCATTGCGCCCGTAAGGGGGTGTGACCGATGCGAAAGGTCAGACGCGCGAAGGTCCTGGGGTGGCGCTGGCGGCGCAACCCGCTGCGGCGGCGCAGCGATGTGGTGGAGGCGTGGATCGTGCTGGCCGCCTGGACGGCCGCGACGGCCGGAGCGGTGGCCGCCGGGACGGTCGGGGCGCAGGCCGCGCAGCGCGTGGTGAACGAGGACCGGGCGGGCCGTCGGCCGGTGTCGGCGGTGGTCGTGAAGACCGTGGCCGGAAGCGGGCGGGACGTCGTCACCGGTGTGCGCTACGACCGGGTGCTGGCGACGGTGCGCTGGAGCGACGGGAAGGGAACGGTCCGTACGGGCACGGTGGACGTGCAGCCCACGGTGAAGCCGGGCAGTGGGGTCCAGGCCTGGACGGACGGACGCGGCCGCCTGGTGTCGGCACCCGTGAATCCCGACGAGGCGGCGACACGTGTCGTGCTGGCCGGCGCCGGAGTCGGGCTGGCGACGGGGCTGACGGTTCTCGGCGGCGGCCGGCTGGTGCGGTTGCGCGTGCAGCGGCGGGCCACCGAGCAGTGGGGAGCCGAATGGGAGCGGGTCGGACGGGAATGGGGGCACAGGACGGGCTGAGGCGACTGGCCGGCAACCGGGACGGTGGCGCCGATCAGATCGCCGGCCGATCGCGTCCGTCGTAATCGTCGTATTCGTCGTGTCCGTCGAGTGCGAACTCCACGTCCACGACCCCCTCGACCGCCCGGACCAGGCGCGCGGCCACCGGCACGAGGGAGGTGTCGCGGACCCGGCCGCCCAGCGTCACGACCCCGTCGCGGACCTCGACGCGTACCTCCGAGAGCGGTGTGGTGAACAGATACGAGACGATCTCCCGCCGAACCTCCTCGGCGATCTCCTCGTCGTCCCGCAGGAACACCTTGAGCAGGTCAGCCCGGCTGACGATGCCGTCCAGCCTCCCGCCGTCGTCGACCACCGGCAGACGCTTGACCCGGGCCCGGGCCATCTCCCGCGCGGCCTGCGCGAGGGTGGCGTCCGCCCGGACGGTGAGCGCGGGTGAGGTCATCAGCTCGCCGGCGGTGACCGAGCCGGCCTTCGCGAGGTCGGACAGCCGCCGCAGCTGCGTGTACCGGTCGGGATCGCTGTCGCGGAACTCCTCCTTGGGCAGCAGATCGGCCTCGGACACGACCCCCACGACCCGGTTCCCGCCGTCCACCACGGGCACCGCACTGACCTTCCGGTCCTGCATGGTCCGCACGATGTCCTTGAAGGCGGCCTCGCGGCCGACTGCGGCGACGGTGCGGGTCATCACGTCACTCACGATGTGCGGGAATGCGTGCACGACGCCTCCTTGATCGCTCGTGTTCAAAGGAGCGTCCCGCTGCCGTACGGGGCGTAGAGGTCCAGCAGCCGCACCCGGGCCGCCTGCAGCCGGTGTGCCACGACCTCGCCCACCCAGCGCGCGATGGTCCGTCCGAACTCGGGATCCTCCTGGCAGATCGTCCGCACGGTCGTGGCGTCGAACTCGTACGCCCGCAGCGGCGAAGCCGCCTCGGCTCCGAGGTGCCAGATGTACGGGGCGAACAGCCAGGACCAGCCGACCAGTTCGTTGTGCCCGAGGGACTCGATGACGGCGGGCCGGCGGCCGGGCACGCGCATGTCGAGATCGATCGTGCCGGTGCGGATGATCCAGAACCGGTCGGCGCGACCGCCCTCCTCGAAGAGGCGGGTGCCCTCGGGGAACGACACCTCCCGGGCTACCTGCATCAGCCGCTGCCGGTGCTGGGCAGGCAGCGCCCGCGGCATGCTCGTGGTTGCGGGTGCGTTCATGGCGTGCCTCCACTCAGGCGTACGGACTACCACTCCCAGCGTGGGCGCGCAGTGCGGACCGGACCAGGGGCCACCCGGCCCCAGGATCAGGCCGACCGGCGGTGCGTCCCACCCCTGTGGCACGCTGTGCCGCCCGCCCGGCCGCGGTTCGATGGTGGTGAGAGAGCCACCCGACAGAGCGGAAAGGGGGAACACCATGGGTACGAGCCTGACTCCGGAGTTCTGGCGGCAGTTCGCCGTCCTCCTGGTGACCGCCATGGCCGTCACCTTCGTGCTCAGCGCGGCACTCGATGCGCTGGTCCTGCGGGCGCAGCAGCGCCGTGCCGCACGGCGGCCGTCGGACACGGGGACGTCCGCACCGACCGGGATGACCGGGACGACGGCGCGCCGCCCCGTCGTGCGCACACCCGTGAAGAACTGACTGGCCTAACCCTCGCGGCACCACGACCGATACGCCGCCACGGCGGTCGGCAGGGTGGGAAAGATCAGGTCCCTGCCCACTGCTTCGGCAAGCCCGTACGCCTCCAAGTCGTCCAGCAGGTCCTGCTTGACCCGGGCGAGGGCGAACACGATGCCACGGCGGGTGAGTTCGCGGCGCAGCTCGTCGACCGCGTCCAGGGCGGTGATGTCCACCTCCACGTTCGCCTCGGTGTTGAGGAGGAACCAGTGGACCGGGGTGGTCTGTTCGTCCACCGCGGCCAGGGCCCGGCGGTGGAAGTCCTGCGCGTTGGCGAAGAAGAGCGGGGAGTCGTAGCGGTAGACGAGCAGGCCCGGGACGGTCCGGGCCTGTGGGTAGTCGTCCACGTCGTGCATGCCGGCCACGCCCGGCACCAGCCCCTCGACGGCGTCGTGCGGGCGCGCCACCCGGCTCAGCAGCTCCGCCACGGACAGCCCGACGGCGACGATCACGCCGTAGAGGATGTCCAGAGTCAGCACCCCGGCAAGGCAGCCGAGCGCCAGCAGCAGTTCACGCCGCCGGAAGGAGGCCAGTCGGCGAAAGCCGGCGACGTCGATCATGCGGACGGCGGCGTACACCACGATCGCGCCCAACACGGCCGACGGCGTGTGGGTCAACAGCGGGCTGAGGAGCAGCAGCACCGCGACCACCACCAGACCCGCCACCAGCGAGTACGCCTGGCTCCGCGCCCCCGTCGAGGAGGCGAGCGCGGTGCGGCTGGCACTGCTGCTCACCGGAAAGCCGTGCAGACAGGCAGCCCCGAGATTGGCTGCGCCGAGGGCCGTGAACTCCTGGTTGGCGTCCAGCTCCCGGCCGTCGTCGTCGGCGACGGTGAAGCCGCGGGCGGTGAGGATGAAGTCGGTGTAGGCGACCAGGAGGACACCCAGGGCGGGCAGTACCAGGTGCGGCACTTGCGTCAGGTCCGGAAGGGCGAAGTCGGGCAGGCCCGCCGGGACCGCACCGATCACCTTGATGCCGTGCCGGCCGTCCAGGTCGAACACGGCCACGGACGTGGTGCCCAGCACCAGGACCAGCAGCGGTCCGGGCGCCAGGGGGAGCCATCGCCGGACCGCGAACAGGAGCACGATCGTCACGGCGGAGAGCAACACCGTGGCCGGGTGGGCTCGGCCGAGGTGCCGGATGAAGGACCACAGCTGCGGGAAGAACCTCGAACCCGTCGTCGGAACCCCGGTCAGCTTGGTCAGCTGGTCCACGACCATGATCAGCGCCACGCCGGCCAGATAGCCGATCAGGACGGGGCGGGAGAGCAGGTCGGCGACGAAGCCCAGGCGGAGCACCCGCGCGGCCAGGCAGAGCAGACCGACCGTGGCCGCGAGCGCGGCGGCCAGCGTGGCGTAGCGGCCCGGGTCGGAACCGGCGAGCGGAGCCACCACGGTGGCCGTCATCAGCGCGGCCGTCGTCTCGGGGCCCACCGACAGCAGCCGTGACGTGCCCAGTAGGGCGTACAGCGCGAGCGAGGGCAGGATCGCCCAGAGTCCCGTGACCGGCGGCAGTCCGGCCACGCTTGCGTACGCCATCACCTGCGGCACGAGATAGGCGGCCACCGTCACCCCGGCCAGCAGGTCGCCGCGCAGCCACGCCCGCCGGTAACCGAGCAGCATGGCGAGCCCCGGCAGCAACCGCCCTGCGGATCTTCGCACCATGGCCCGCCTTTCGCCGTCCGGTCCCAGGATCCAACGGCCGCGCGCACCGCCGCAGCTCCCTCCCCGCGATGGGGCCGGTCGGCCCCCGCTCAGGACCAGCGGCCCCTGCACCGCACCCCCTGCCGGAGCCGACGCTGGGATCGGATCGAACCGGGAGGTGGAGATCATGATGCCCCGTACCGTAACCGTGGGCCTGGACGGGTCACCCGAGAGCCGCGCCGCTGCCGAATGGGCCGCCCGCGAGGCGGGCCTGCGCGGCCTGCCACTGAAGCTGGTGCACGTCTGGGAGGCCGCACCCGACCCGATCGCGCAGGCACCGCTGCTCGGAGCCGAGACGCTCCAGAACTGGACCGAGCGCGTTCCTCGCGAGACCGCTGAAGGACTGCGGCTGCGTCACCCCGGCGTAGAGGTGATCTCCGAGCACTTCAGCGGCCGGCCCGCCGAGATCCTGGCAGCCCAGGCGAAGGAGGCCGAACTGCTCGTCATGGGTTCCCGGGGCCTGAGCGGGATCGGCGGCTTCCTGATCGGCTCGGTCGGCTACGAGGTCGTCGCGCACGCCGACCGCCCCGTCGTCCTGGTCCGCGCGGGAGAGCAGGCCGCGGACGAGCACGAGCCAGACCCGGTGGGCGTCCCGTCCGCCGAGGCTCCCTACCTGCCCGTGCTGCTCGGCCTGGACACGGATTCCCCCGACGAGGCACTGATCGAGTTCGCCCTCGACGAGGCCGTCCGCAGGTCCACCTCACTGCGGGTCCTCCACGGCTGGAACCCGTCGCCGTACATCTCCTACGGCGTCCCCGCGGACTACGAGCTCCACCGGTCGCTGGCCCGGCAGCACGCCGACGCCCTGACGGACGTCCTGCGTCCCTGGCGGCAGAAGTTCCCGGACCTCTCCATCACCGAGGAGTCCCGCTACGGCAGCCCCGCGAGCCTCCTGGTCGACGCCTCCGGCGATGCTTCCCTGGTCGTCGTCGGCCGGCGGCACCGGCACGGCACGTTCGGTCCGCACATCGGCCCCATCACGCACGCGGCCCTGCACCATGCCACCGCCCCCGTCGCCGTCGTGGCCCACGACTGACGTCCCCTCGCTCACAGGAGCTCAACAACCATGAAGGCAGCAGTCGTACGAGCCCTCGGCGCCCCTCCGGTCGTCGAGGCCGGTCCGACCCCGAGCCGGGCAATCGGCGGCCTAGGCCAGCCTCCTGGCCGTCCAGTACGTGAAGACCGCAGGAGCCACCGTTGCGGCTGTCGACCCCACCGACGAGAAGCTCGAACTGGCCAGGGAACTCGGCGCCGACCTCGTCACCGACGCCCGCAGGCAGGACGTCGGCTCCGGGTTGCGGCGCGGCGGGAAGCTGGTGATGGTTGCACTGCCGACGCACGGCACCATCCAGGTCCTGATTTTCGGCACCGTCCTGAACGGTACCTCGGTGATCGGCTCGATCGTGGGCACCCGGCAGGACCTCGCCGAGGTCTTCCAGCTGCATGCGGCGGGCCGCACGAGGGTCATCCACGAGACGTTCGAGCTCGGCACGGAAAGGTGAAAGCGATGGAACTCCCTCTGGTCGTGGGCGTGGACGGCTCCGAGCCGAGCATGCGGGCCGTCGACTGGGCCGCCGACGAGGCCATGCTGCGAGGAGTGGAGCTGCGGGTCGTGTACGCCTCCCTCTGGGAGCGCTACGAGGGCACCTCCCTCGCCACGGATCTCGGCAAGCCGTCCGAGTCGGTGCTCGCCCAGGACGTCGTCGACCTCGCGGCCCGGCGGGCGCACGAGCGCCATCCGGACCTGAAGGTGACACCGGTCGCGCTGGCGGAGGAGCCCGAGTACGCCCTGGTGCACGAGGGGCGTCAGGCCTCCGCGCTGGTGGTGGGCAGTCGTGGCCGCAGCGGCATCGCGGAGTTCTTCCTCGGTTCCGTCAGCCTGTCCGTGGCCGCGCACGCCGACTGCCCGGTGATCGTGCTGCGCGGCAACCACGACAAGCAGGCGGTGCCGGGCACTCACGGACGTGTCGTCCTGGGCGTCGGCGAGGACGGCGCCGAGTCGTCGGCCGTGCGCTTCGCCGTCGACGAGGCGCGCCGCCGCGGGGCACGTCTGGAGGCCGTACGAGCCTGGCGGTGCCCCGCGCACGAGAGCACCGACCACCCGCTCATGGCCGGCGAACCCGCCCGACTGCACGAAGAGCGCGCCGTGGCCGCGCTGGAGGGTGCGCTGCACGACGTGCCGGCCGACGCCGACGTGCACCGCCGCACCGTCGAGGGCCACGCCCGCACGGTCCTGGCGGACCTCTCCCGTGACGCCGACCTGCTGGTCGTGGGTGCCAAGCGGCGCGAGGGACGCTTCGGGCTCCAGCTCGGCCGCGTCGCCCACGGGGTACTGCACCACTCCGCGTGCCCGGTCGCCGTCGTACCGCAGCGGGTGTGAGCGCCGTGTCCGGTTTACAGGGTCGCCACGTGATCGGGGACGTACGTCTGCAGGTCACGCGGCGAGCGCTGGTAGCCGGTCGAGTCCGGACGGTCCGGCAGCTCCAGCACCGGGGGCAGCACGTCGTGATACGGCAGGGAATCCAGCAGATGGGCGATCATGTTCAGCCGTGCCCGGCGCTTGTCGTCGCTCTCCACGACGAACCACGGCGCCTCGGTGATGTCGGTGTGCACCATCATCGCGTCCTTGGCCCGGGAGTACGCCTCCCAGCGGGTGACCGACTCCAGGTCCATCGGCGACAGCTTCCAGCGCCGCAGCGGGTCCTCCATACGGCTGCGGAAGCGCGCCTGCTGCTCGGTGTCGCTCACCGAGAACCAGTACTTGCGCAGCACGATCCCGGCCTCCACCAGCATCCGCTCGAAGATCGGGCATTGCCGCAGGAAGAGCTGGTACTCCTCCTTGGTGCAGAAGCCCATCACATGCTCGACCCCGGCCCGGTTGTACCAGGACCGGTCGAACAGCACGATCTCCCCGGCGGCCGGCAGATGCTCGATGTACCGCTGGAAGTACCACTGGGTGCGTTCGCGCTCGGTCGGCTTCGGGAGGGCCGCGATCCGGGCGACACGGGGGTTCAGGTGCTCGGTGACCCGCTTGATGGTGCCGCCCTTGCCGGCCGCGTCCCGTCCCTCGAAGACGATGACGAGGCGGGCGCCCTCCACACGTACCCACTCCTGCAGCTTCGCCAACTCCGTCTGCAGGCGAAGCAGTTCCTTCTCATACGTCTTGAGCGGCACCTTCGCCGCCTTCTTGCCGGCCATGCCGCCTCCACCGCCCCGTTGCCCCATGCCGATGACTTCCGGAGTGCCCGATGACCAAGGTCGAACACCAGAACAGCAGCACCGTACTGACCGACGACGAACTGCGCACCCTGGACGCGCACTGGCGTGCCGCCAACTACCTGTCCGCCGGACAGATCTACCTCATGGCCAACCCGCTGCTGCGCGAACCGCTGCTGCCCGAGCACATCAAGCCGCGGCTGCTCGGCCACTGGGGCACCTCGCCCGGTCTGAATCTCGTCCACACCCACCTCAACCGCGTCATCAAGGCCCGCGGCATCGACGCCCTGTGCATCTGGGGCCCGGGCCACGGCGGACCGTCCGTGCTGGCCAACTCCTGGCTGGAGGGCAGCTACAGCGAGACATATCCGGACGTCGGCCGGGACGGGGCCGGCATGGAGCGTCTGTTCCGCCAGTTCTCCTTCCCCGGCGGCGTGCCGAGCCATGTGGCGCCGGAGACCCCCGGCTCGATCCACGAGGGCGGTGAACTGGGCTACTCGCTCTCGCACGCCTACGGAGCGGCCCTGGACAACCCGAACCTGCTGGTCGCCTGTGTGATCGGCGACGGCGAGGCGGAGACCGGCCCGCTGGCCGCCTCCTGGCACTCCAACAAGTTCCTCGACCCGGTTCACGACGGGGCGGTCCTGCCGATCCTCCACCTCAACGGCTACAAGATCGCCAACCCGACGGTGCTCGCGCGGCTGCCCGAGCACGAGCTCGACGAGCTGCTGCGCGGCTACGGCCATTCGCCGATCCACGTCAGTGGCGACGACCCGGCCACCGTGCACCGTGCGATGGCGCAGGCGATGGACGACGCGCTGGACCGCATCGCCGCGCTGCAGCAGTCGGCCCGCGAGAACGGCGTGGCGGAGCGCTCGCACTGGCCGGTCATCGTGCTGCGCACGCCCAAGGGCTGGACCGGCCCCGCCGAGGTCGACGGGGTGCAGGTCGAGGGCACCTGGCGCGCCCACCAGGTACCGCTGGCCGGCGTGCGCGAGAACCCGGAGCACCTGCGGCAGCTGGAGGAGTGGCTGCGCTCGTACCACCCGGAGGAGCTGTTCGACGCCGACGGCCGGCCGGTCGCCGACGCCCTCGCCTGCATCCCTGAGGGGGCCAGGCGTCTGGGCGCCACTCCACACGCCAACGGCGGCCTGCTCCTGCGCGACCTGCCCGTCCCGTCCCTCGACCGGTTCGCCGTGCCCGTCGACAAGCCGGGCACGACCCTCCACGAGCCCACCCGCGTCCTCGGCGACCTCCTGGAAAAGGTCATGGAGGACACCTCGGCCCGCCGCGACTTCCGGATCGTGGGCCCCGACGAGACCGCCTCCAACCGGCTGCAGGCCGTCTTCGACGCCAGCGGAAAGGCCTGGCAGGCCCAGCACCTCCCGGTCGACGAGCACCTCGACCGGCACGGCCGCGTGATGGAGATCCTCTCCGAACACACCTGCCAAGGTTGGCTGGAGGGCTATCTGCTCACCGGCAGGCACGGCCTGTTCTCCTGCTACGAGGCCTTCGTGCACATCGTCGACTCGATGGTCAACCAGCACATCAAGTGGCTGAAGACCTCAAGGCAGCTGCCGTGGCGCGCACCGATCGCCTCCCTCAACTACCTGCTGACCTCGCACGTGTGGCGTCAGGACCACAACGGCTTCTCCCACCAGGATCCCGGTTTTGTGGACCACGTCCTCAACAAGAGCCCCGAGGTCGTACGCGTGTACCTGCCGCCGGACGCCAACACGCTGCTGTCCGTCGCCGACCACGCACTGCACAGCCGTGACTACGTCAACGTGATCGTGGCCGGCAAGCAGCCCTGCTTCGACTGGCTTTCCATGGACCAGGCCCGCGCCCACTGCGCCCGCGGAGCCGGCATCTGGGAGTGGGCGGGCACCGAGAACGGCGGCGAGCCCGACGTCGTCCTCGCCTGCGCGGGGGACGTCCCCACCCAGGAAGTGCTGGCCGCCGCCCAGCTGCTCCGCCGCCACCTGCCCGACCTCGCGGTCCGCGTGGTCAACGTCGTCGACATGGCCCGCCTGATGCCCCGCGAGGAGCACCCGCACGGCATGAGCGACTTCGAGTACGACGGACTGTTCACCGAGGACAAGCCGGTGATCTTCGCCTACCACGGCTACCCGTGGCTGATCCACCGCCTCGCCTACCGGCGCACCGGCCACCAGAACCTGCACGTGCGCGGCTACAAGGAGTCCGGCACCACGACCACGCCGTTCGACATGGTCGTCCGCAACGACCTGGACCGCTACCGGCTGGTCATGGACGTCATCGACCGCGTGCCCGGGCTGGCGGTGCGCGCAGCGGCCGTACGCCAGCGCATGGAGGACGCACGCCTGCGCCACCACGACTGGATCCGCATCCACGGCACCGACCTGCCGGAGGTTGCGGAGTGGACCTGGAGCGGCTGAGCGGTGCCCCGGGAGCGGGCGAACGCGTGCCTGGTTCTGTGGCGGCAGCCGTGGTGGCCCGGGACCGCGACCGAGGGCACGAGGTGAACACCGGCCTGTCGGACGTGCCCCGGTGGGCTCCTTGACGGGGACCGATCGGCCCATGTGTTCGCGGCTTCCATGACCGAGCCTGAAAGCAGGCGACGTCCTCCATGACGTCGGCCGCGTCGGCCCGGCGCACGAGGAGGCACAGCCATGACCATCGCGACCACACCCTGCTCGACCAGGAAACTCCCCGTGGAATACCGGGGCAGGCTCATGATCATGGCGCACGACGTGTGCTACCCGTCGGACACTCGGCTGTTCAACGAGGGCGGACGGGCCGACCATTTCTGGATCATCGAGTCGGGCACCGTCGCCCTCGACATGCGGGTGCCCGGACGCCGTGCGGCTGTGATCGAGACCCTGGGGGCAGGTGAACTCCTCGGCTGGTCCTGGCTGTACGAACCCCATGTGTGGCGGTTCGGCGCCCGGACGGTGGGCCCGGTGCGTGCCCACGAGTTCGACGCCGAAGCCGTCCGGAGGATGTGCGAGACCGATCCCGAGATGGGGCGGTCGATCGCGCTCTGGGTCGGCGAAGCCGTGGTCCGCAGGCTGAACGCGGCGCGCACCCGGCTGCTCGACCTGTACGCGCCCTACGGCAGCGGAGCCCGGGGATGACGCCCCTTCCCGTCGCGGACAGCGCGCACCGGGGCGTGCCTACGGGGTCCGAGACCGACGTGCTGCCCACGGAGCGGTTCCGGGGAGCAAGCGGGCCTGCCGGCCGGCCATTCGGCCTGACAGCCACGCCTGCTCGGCCTCTGCAGACGCTCCACCGCGCGCGAGATCTTCGCATCGGCAGACAAAGGGGTGTCCAGCCATGGCACGGACGCGTCCCACGCGGGTGAAGAACGTGCGGTTCTGGCGGTGGAGGCACAATCCACTGCACCGGCACAGCGACTCCGTGGAGGCCTGGATCGTCCTTGCCACCTGGATCGTCGCCCTGGTGGGCGGCCTGCTCGCGGGCTCGGCGGCGGATGGTGCCATGCAGGACAGCCTTGCCGCACGACGCGCGACCGTGCACGCCGTACCGGCGGAGCTCACCGAGAACGCGGACACGACCGAGACCGTGTCGATCGACGGTGGTGGCGGCGACACGGTGTGGGGCAAGGTGCGCTGGACCACCGCCGACGGATCCACCCACACGGGCCTGACTCGGGTCGCCCCGAGCAGCACCGCGGGCGCTTCGGTCACCGTGTGGATCGACAGCCGCGGCGAATTGGCCATCCGGCCTCCCACCGAGCGGGAAGCACGTGTGCAGTCGGCGCTGACGGGTCTGCTGGCCGCGACGGGTGCCGGTGGCGTGGCCCTGGGCTGCGGACGGGTGGCACGGCTGCGGCTGGACCGGTGGCGGATACGCGCGTGGGAGGCCGAGTGGGAGCGTGTCGGCCCCCAGTGGCGGAAGAAGATGAGCGGGTGACAGGCCCGACCCGTGGGGCCGGTCGGCCCCGGCGGGTGCCCGTTGCGACGCGTGACGCTTGAATCGGAGACGGGAGGAGGAGGCTGACCTGAGCGGCATGATCGAACGTCTTCCGGGCCGACCGTTCGCTTCCCGACCCGTTCGGCTGGGCGGAGACCGGGTGCCCCCGTGCGCGGCGAACCTCGAACGGGCCGCGAAGGGCTCCTGACCGGCGGTTTTGCCGGTGAGCATGCTGTGCGGTGTGGGCGTTACGGGTGCCCTGCCGCGTTGCATGGCTTCGGCTGACCTGCACGGATGGCTTTCGGCTGCCTCACGTTCAGGCTCCGGAGCGCTCCGCACGCCTCGTCGTCGAGCTCGACCCTGGCCGATCCGATCGGCCAGGCCGCGGGCGCGAGGGCGCGCTGCGTGTGCAGAGTACCGGGCTGATCAGCGTAGGGCTGCCGGAGCTGCCGCCCCGGTCCTCGGGCGGCAGCCCCTTTGTGCCATCGGGTCTTTACACCGACACGGACATGAGTGCTCCGCCGGGTCAGCGCCGTCCGGCCAGAGCATGGACGAGTTTCGTGGCGTCCACCGTCCCCAGCCCCGTCGCCTGGTCGTATCCCGGCCCCGCCGTGAAGCCGTTGGTGCCCGTGCTGCCGGTCGTGACGTCCACCAGGCCGGTGTTCGGGCGGCCGTAGAGGCGGTACAGGAGGCCGTCGACCTGGCCCAGGCGGTGGCCTGCGAGCTGGTCGGCGAGGGCCACGACGGCGGCGAAGAGGGGAGACGACTCGCTGGTGCCGTTGCCGCCCGCCGTCCAGCCGGTGCGGGTCGGGTCGTAGGACGAGTAGAGCCACAGCGCGCCGTCCGGGGATGCCGCCATGCTGATGTCCGGCGTGCCGCGGTGCGGGCCCACGACCGAGGCGACGGGGTTCTGGTAGGAGGGGCGGGGGAAGACCTTGGAGTGGTCGCCGCCGCTTCCCGACCAGGCCGCGTCCGGCTTCAGGCGGTTGCCCGTGTCGTCCAGATAGAGCTCGGTGCCGCCGATCGCGGTGACGAGCGGGTCGCCGGCGGGCCAGGCCGCGTCCACGCGGTTGGCGTGGCCGCCGCCGTCGCCGGAGCTGGCGGTGAGGGTGACGCCGTGCCGGGCGGCCGCCTGGAAGCCGTAGCGCAGGGTCGTGAGGCTGGTGTAGTCGCCGAGGTCGAAGCCGGGGAAGCGGGCCTCGCTGGTGGCCCAGCTCATGGAGACGACGTCGCCCCTGCCTTCCTTCGCCAGGTGGTTGATGGCGCTCTGCATCTCCGGGATGCCCACCGGGCCCTCGGTCTCCGAGACGCCGGTCTCCACGAGGACGATGCGCGCGCCGGGCGCCACCGCGTGGGCGGCCTCCACGTCGAGGGTGGTCTCGTCGGCCCAGCCGTTCATGTCGGGGTCGGTGGGGTCGAAGGCCGGGACGTCGCCCCATTTCAGCACGTCGACCTGGGTGTCGGGCAGCCCCCACTGTTTGTCGAAGACCTCGAGGTCGTGCTGGATGGTGGGTGAGCCGAAGGAGTCGGTGATGACGATCGTGCGGCCCTTGCCGGTGATGCCCTCGGCATACAGGGGCGAGAGGTCGTACGCCTTGTCGTACTGGAGAGGGGAGTAGCAGCCCCGGTTGATCTGCTTGCGGCACTCGCTGGTGCTCACCGGGCTGCTGAACACAGGGTTGAGCGCCTGCGGTTGCCGGCCGAGGACGTCTTGCGGTGACCGTACGGTGCGGGTCGAGGCCGCCGACGCCGCCGGGGCCGAACTGCCGGGTGCGCCCGAGCTCGGGAGGACCGCGAGGGTGAGGGCCGACAGGGCGGCTGCGGTCGTGGTGAGCAGGGCGCGGCGCCGTAAGGAGGTGACCAGGACAGATCTCATGAGGGGCCTTTCGACCGGGAGGGGCGGGGTCACGCGGACGACGGGACCTTCCATCGCTGGCCGGCGCTGTCCGCGCAGGCCGCGATCGTCAACTGTGTCTTGTCGGTCGCGCCGTTGCCGGCGTCGGTGAGGCAGAGGCCGGATGCCGGGTTGACGATCTCGCCCGACGCGTCCTTCTGCCACTGCTCGGCCTGGGTGCCGTTGCAGGTGTGCAGCTGGACCTTGGTGCCGGAGGCGGTCGCCCCGCCCGTCACGTCCATGCAGTCGTTCAGCACCTGGAGCGTGCCGTCGGGGACGACCTGCCAGGTCTGCGCGGCGGTGCCGTTGCAGGTGTAGATCTGGATGGCGGTGCCGTTCGAGGTGCCGGAGCCGGCGTCGTCCACGCACTTACCGGTGGCGGTCTCGGTGATCGGGCCGCTGGGCTGGGCGACTCCGGTGCCCGGGGTGCCGTCGTAGGACGGAGGCGGGCCCGTCGCGGCCCAGGCGGTGTTCGCCGAAGAGGAGAGCGTGAAGTCCAGTTCCGTGGAGGCGCTGAGGTACGACGCCGGGACGTACGCCTTGTTCCAGGTGCCGCCGTTGAGAGTGAGCGACTGGACGTACGGCGAACCGTCCGCCGCCGCGGGGGCGTTGACGGTGAGCGTGTGGCCGTTGCCCGTCGTGACCACCGCCGAGGTGAACACCGGGCTGCCGAGGGCCAGGTCGGCGGTGCCCGGGATCTCCGGGTAGAGGCCCAGGGCGGACCACACGTACCAGGCGCTCATCTCGCCGAGGTCGTCGTTGCCGGGCAGACCGCCGGCGCTGTTGGTCCACAGTTGGTCCTGGACGGCGCGCACGGTGGACTGCGTCTTGTAAGGCTTTCCCACCCAGTCGTACTCCCAGGGCAAACCGATGCTTGGTTCGTTGCCCATGTTGGACTGGGTACCGATGACACTGCCCAGGCCCTGGAACCCGCCGAGCACACCGTCGAGATACGACGCCATCGACGCGTTGCCGCCTTCCAGGGACGCCAGTTTGGCGAGGTTGAAGGGGATCATCGGGGTGTAGGTGAAGGCATCGCCCTCGGCGAAGTCGTTGGACGAGGTGCCGGTGATCAGCTTGGCGTTGAAGCCGTCCATCCAGCGGCCGTTGGAGTGCTGGGGCTGGATGTAGCCGGAGGACGTGTTGTAGATGTTCTCCCAGTCCTGCGCCCGGTCCTGGAACTTCTTCTGCGTGGCGCTGTCGCCGAGCGCGCCCGCGAACACGGACAGCGCGAAGTCGTCCGTGTCGTACTCCAGTTGGGTGGACACCGTGGCGTATTCGTGGCAGCAGCCGTAGAGCGAGTTGGTGGGCAGGTAGCCGAAGGAGTCGAGGTACGTCACGCCGGGGGTGGCGTCGGTGTTCGTCGTCTGTTCCTTGACCATCGCGGACAGGGCTGTGGCCGTGTCGAAGTTCCGGGCGCCGAAGGCGTAGTAGGCGGCGAGCAGCGGTACGGCGGAGTCGCCGACCATGATGTGCGTCTCGGCGGTCTCCATGCCCCACTTGGTGAGGGTGCCGCCCTGCAGGTAGTCGTCGATGACGGACTGCGCCATGTCGGAGGCGGCCGACGGGTCGAGCAGCGCGGTGAGCTGGGCCTGGGAGCGGTAGGTGTCCCAGGTGGAGAAGTCGGCGTACTTCGCCGAGTGACCGCTGCCGACCGTGTGGACAGCGTTGTCGAAGCCCCGGTAGGAGCCGTCGGTGTCGCTGATGACGGACGGGAACAGAGAGGCATGGTAGAGCGCGGTGTAGAAGACCGTCCGCTGGTCCGAGGTGCCGCCGGTGACGGCGATCTTCGACAGCGCGGTGTTCCACGCGGACGCCGCGGCGGACTTGACGTCCGCGAAGGTCTTCCCGCTCACCTCGGCGTCCCGGTTGGCCGCGGCCTCGGCGGCCGAGGTGTACGAGATGCCGACGCGGGCCTCGACCGTCCTGCTGCTCGTGGTGTCGAAGGTCAGGTACTCGCCACCGCTGAAGGCGCCGGAGGCGGTGAAGGGGTGGTCGAAGGTGATCGCGTAGTAGAGCGTGATCGGGGTGTTGTCCTCGCAGAAGCCGGTGCTGGTGATCGACCCGGTCACCGTGTCACCGCCGCTCAGGGCAAGCGTTGAGGAGGCGTACGGCGTCTGGGTGTCCTGCACCTTGAGGAGCAGGTTCGCCTGGGTGGAGGACGGGAAGGTGAACTGGCCGATCCCGGCGTGCGTGGTGGTCGTCAGCGCCGCACTCGTGCTGTTGCCCAGGCTGACGGAGTAACTGCCCGGCGAGGCCTGCTCGTCGGAGTGGGAGAAGGACTCGGTCGTTGCGGCGGGGTTCGAGCCGAGCGCGCCGACCACGGGCAGGATCGGCAGGTCCCCGGCCGCGTCGCAGCCGACGCCGGAGACATGGGTGAGGCTGAAGCCGGAGACCGCCGAGTCGGCGTAGTTGTATCCGCCGCCCTTGGGACGCGACGTCGTGTCGGGGGACCACTGGAGCATGCCGTGCGGCACATCGGCGCCGGGGAAGGTGTTGCCGGCGCTGAAGTCGCCGTTGCCGCCGGTGCCGACATAGGGGTTGACCAGCGACGCGGGGTCGGCCGTGGCCGCCACCGCCCCTGCCGCGCCGGCCAGTTGGCCGGACACGGCGAGGGCGAGCGCCGCGGCACCCGTGGTCAGGGTCCGCAGGAGCGCGCGGCGGCGCCTTGTCTCAGCCACGGGCCAGCACGTCGCTGAGGACGCCGTCGGCCGGGGCGGTGATCCAGTCGGTGGAGATGTACGAGGCTCCGTCGGCGGCGAGTTCGGCGACCCTTGCCTGGGCGTCGGCGAGCGACGGCGCGGAGGAACTCAGCGCGGGCGAGACGCCGTAGGCGTCGGTGACGACCGTCAGGTAGTGGTTGGTGTTGTACCACTCGGTGTTGCCGTCGCCGACCCAGGCGGCGGCGTCCGCGTCGAACACCACGAACCAGGGGCGCAGAGTGGTGTCGCTGTAGCGGGTGCGCGGGTCGACGGCCTGGGCGCCGAGGACGCTCGGGAAGACGGCTGCCTGGCTGATGTTCCCCGCGGCGGCGAGGTCCTTGAGGTGCTGGGCGTAGACCACGTCCGACCACGAAGAGGCGGGGCTGACGGCCTGCTCGAAGGTGCCGGGGATGATCTCCACGATCGCGCGGCCCGCGAGCGAGCCGTAGGTGGCCCAGTTGTCGGCGCGGGCGGCGGTGTCCAGGTCCGGATACTTCGTGCTGTCGCTCTTGGTGAGCAGGTCGGCGGGGGTGTAGAGCACGCTGCCGAGGTGCGCCTTGACGTAGCTGTCGAACTCGGTCGGGTTCATGCCGAGGGTGTCGTAGAACCCGTTCTTCATCTCGATCTTGACCATGAGCGGGTGGCTCGTGGGGTGGGCCTGCAGCCAGATCCGGATGTCGTCGAGGCAGCTGTCGAGGTTCTGGTTGCGGTCGCCGGTGTAGAGGTCGGCAGCCGTGGACGCCTGGACGCAGTTGTTGTTACTGCCCAGCGGGTTGCTGTGGCTCACGTCCCACTTGCCGTTGAACACGTTGTGCCAGGTGTCGAGTTCGACCAGCGAGGTGCCGGTGTCCAGCGCGTTCGCCAGGTAGGTGTACGTGGACTTGTCGTCGTACGTGTTGTGGATGCCGGTCCCGGACACACCGGCCAGCGTCTGCCCGCCCAGGTCGGCGGCGTGCGCGGTGGATGACGCCACCGCACCGAGCAGCAGGGCCACGGCCGTCAGCAGCGCGGCGCGGATTCTTCGGCGAATCATGAGCATGCCAAACCCTTTCGTGGTGCTCGGGGGACGGCCGGAGCTTAGAGGTGCGGGATGGACATCCGCTACGCCTCGGTAACAATTTGCCGTCCCGAGCCTGAATCCCTAGGGAGAAAAGGAAGTTGGGCGGTTGACATGCCGACGCCGCCGGTCGTACAAGCCGCGACCGCGAGGTGGCCGCTCGCCGAAGTGAGCGGCCACCCAAGGGAGTTGGAGCGGCTACGGAATCGTCGCCCCCTCCGCGCTGAGCGCCGCCGTCACCGGCTGGAAGAACGTCTCGCCGCCCGAGCTGCAGTCGCCGCTGCCGCCCGAGGTGAGGCCGATCGCGGAGGAGCCGTCGAAGAGGGCGCCGCCGCTGTCGCCGGGCTCGGCGCAGACGTTCGTGTCGATCAGGCCGGAGACGGAGCCCTCCGAGTAGTTCACGGTGGCGTCGAGGCCGGTGACCGAGCCGCTGTGCAGGCCGCTGGTGCTGCCGCTGCGCTGGACCGACTCACCGACGTAGGCGTCGGCGGCGCCGGTGATCTGCTGGCTGCTGCCGTCGTACAGGTCGACCTCGCTCGCGGGCGACGAGCTGGAGTCGTCGTACTGCACGAGGGCGTAGTCGGTGCCGGGGAACTGGGAGTCGACGGTCTGGCCGACCTCGCTGCCGCCCTGGGAGTCGGACCAGGTCGAGGAGGCGTTGCCGCAGTGTCCGGCGGTGAGGAAGTAGGGGGCGCCGTTCACGGTGACGTTGAAGCCGAGGGAGCAGCGCACCGAGCTGCCCCAGATGGCGTCCCCGCCGGCCACGAGCGGCCTGAAGGGGGTGGCCGCGTGGCGCAGGACGGCCTTGCCGCCGAGCGCCTTGAGCGCCGCGTTCAGCCGGGTGCGCTTCGCTCCGGTGACGGTGGGGTCGGCGGTGACCACGACCTTGTCCTGCCGGGGGTCGATCGACCAGGCGGTGCCGGCGATCCGGGCCTGCTTGGCCAACGTGGCGATGGCGGAGTGCAGTTGGGCCGTGGAGTAGGGCACGACTCTGGGGACGGCTCCGGTGGCCAGGACCTGCCGGGTGGCCGACCGGTCGGTGATGTCGACGACGATCCGCCGGGAGGCGGCGTCGTAGTAGGAGCCGGCGGCGCGGTCGCCGAGCCGGGCGGCGAGGGCGGCTGCGGCCCTCGCCTGGTGGGCCGGTGCGTCGGGTGCGGCGGTGGCCGCGCCGGCGCCCGGCAGCAGTACGGCGGTGGCGGCGAGGGCCGCCGCGGCGGTGCCCGCGAGGGTGAGGCGGGCGGTGGATGTCGGACGGTTCGTCACGAGTGAGCCTCCTGAGGGGGGCGTCCCGCCCGCTGGGCGGGCAGGACCGGAGGGATCGGGGAGGGCATGGCGCCGGATTGATTTGCTGGCGTGACCATGCCAACTGAAGCGTCGATGAGTATCGCCATGCGCCGCCCACTCCCACAAGGCACCTTTCCGGCCGCGCGGTTGAGGTGGCAGGTACTCCGACTCCTCGGGGAACAGGACCGATCGCCCCCCATGACCAGGGACGCGACACCGCGCGACGGCCATCCCGCCCGGCATCCAGCCACTCGACACTTCCGCCGGGCTGGCCGGTAGACAGCGGTCCCGTTCGTTTTCCGGACCGCCTGTTCTGGCACCGGACGCGCCGAGCGCGCAGGTCAGGCCCACTTCGGTCAACTGCGCTTCGCGGAAGTGAAAAAACGTGGCAATGCCGGTTCGAGGCCCCGGCGAGGGGGCCGGCACGCCGTCGGCGACCACCTCGCGCGTGACGGTGCCAAGGACCGCCGTGCGCCCGTCGACTTCCCGTCCTCCAGCCCGTACACGCTGGCCTGCGGCAGGACCCGGCGGAAGGCGCCCCGACCGCAGGGGCATCGGTGAGGTGTCCGAGCTGCCGTACCGGCAGTCCGCCGACGGTGCCCGAAGGGCCGTACCGGCTTCGCGGGATGTGGTGTGCCGGACGTGGCCCGGCCCTCGGCCGCTGCCTCGGCCCGTTCCGGCTGCTGCTGTACCGCGGCGCAAGCCCCGGGCGGACCGCGCCGGCTTCCGGGACGTCACCCGGCGGAACAACGTCACGCCCGGTTCACGTACGCGGTTGCGGCGAGCGCCTTCGTCGCCGGTACCGACACGATCACGACCGGCCTGTACTGAGGCCGGTAGGGACGGGCCAGGTCACGCGGATCCGGGCGCGGTGGCTCGCCCCGATGCCGTGGCCAGGGGGCGAGCGCGCCGTGCAGATCGAGGCGTGCCCAGCGGACGACGACCGGGCTTTCCGGCGACGGACGGGATGCCGTCGACCATTGCCGGGGTCTGGTGGCGTCGTTGACGTTGGCCGCGGTGGTGATGACCTTGACCGGAGTGTGCTTCTCGTCGCAGATCAAGTGGTGACTGCCGCCCGCACTCCCGTTCTCGACCAGAAGTCCCCCGGGCCGCGTCATCGCCTGTTGCCCATGGCGGTGCCCGCACAACAGCACGGCCGATCCAGACGGAAGCCCGTTCGCTGATCCGGGATACGACGTCGTCACCGTGGAGCCCCGAGGCCGCTGCTTGATCGGCCGGCGCGCCTTGGCGTGGCGGCATCGTTCGCCGGGTTTCGTACCCTGGCGCTATGCGCATGCGCCCCACCCTGAGCTGGACCCCCGCCGAGGACCCGCCGCCGAGCACGACGGACCTGCGGTCGGTCGTCGACGCGCTGGCGGCAGGCCGGGTGCTGGTGCTCAGCGGTGCGGGCATCTCCACCGAGTCGGGCATCCCCGACTACCGAGGTGAGGGCGGCAGCCTGAGCCGGCACACCCCGATGCTCTACCAGGACTTCACCGACAGCGCGCACGCGCGGCGGCGGTACTGGGCACGGAGTCACCTCGGCTGGCGGGCCTTCGGCCGGGCGCGACCGAACGCCGGGCACCGGGCGGTGGCCGCGTTCGGTCGGCAGGGACTGCTCTCCGGCGTGATCACCCAGAACGTGGACGGGCTGCACCAGGCGGCCGGGAGCGAGGGCGTCGTCGAACTCCACGGCAGCCTCGACCGGGTGGTCTGCCTCGGGTGCGGCGTCCTCATCGCGCGCAGGGAACTCGCCCGACGACTGGAGGAGGCCAATCCCGCTTTCGCGCCGGTCGCCGCCGGTATGAACCCTGATGGTGACGCCGACCTCACCGACGACCAGGTCGGAGACTTCCAGGTCGTGCCCTGCACACTCTGTGGCGGGATCCTCAAGCCGGACGTGGTGTTCTTCGGCGAGGCGGTGTCGCGCGACCGGGTCGAACAGTGCCGCGACCTCGTTCACGCGGCGGACGCACTACTCGTCCTCGGATCCTCGCTGACGGTGATGTCCGGACTGCGGTTCGTCCGCCAGGCCGCGCAGGCAGGGAAACCGGTGCTCATCATCAACCGGGACATGACCCGGGGCGACCGCCACGCCGTCACCCGGGTCGACCTACCGCTCGGAGCGGCCCTCACCACGGTGGCGGGCCGACTGGGCGTTCCCGTCGACGACGAGGCGGCGGCCGGGGCCTGAGCCCGCGCGCTGCGCGGCCCCCTCGCACTGTCCTGGGACGGCCGGCGTCAGCGGTTCACGGTCAGTGGCTCGGTGTCGACGGTGACGGGCTTGCCGTCCTTGGCCGACAGGTAGTACGCGGTGAGCAGGCCCGGTCCGGTGCGGGCAGCCTTGTAGGGGAACGTCACATCGAAGGTGCCGCGGGTGCCGGTGCCGGAGGTGGCCTCGACACGCACGTCGGCTGCGGTGTGCCCCGTGGTGTCGGTGACCTTCAGACGGAACACGGCCTCGAACGTATCGGCGCTGCCCCAGACCCGCAGCGGAGTGTGCACGGTGTCGCCGATCAGCGGGGACTCCATCAGGACGGCCGGGGCCAGGTCCTCGAAGTCGGCTCGTCCCACGGGCCTGTTGAGGACGATGCCCTCGCCGCCGAAGTGCTTCACCGGCTTGCCGTCGAGCTCGAAGCGGACCGAGTGGATGGACGGGAACCGGGTCACGGTGAACACGACCTGAGCAAGGCGTGCCTGCATGGACAGGCTGCCGCCGCCGTCGTCGTAGCGGCCGGAGAGGTCAACGGTCGCGACGTGGTTGCGGACCACGACGGAGCGCAGCGTCGTGCCGGACGGGATGGCCGTGGTGCGCCCGTGGCTGCCTTCGTACCGGTTGGGGCCGGCCAGCAGGGCGCGGACGGCTCCGGTGGCGGTGGCCGGAGCGGTCACGGTGCGCGGGGCGGGCGAGACGTGTTCGCCGTGCAGGAAGTACACCGCCGTGCGGACCTGCTTCGCGGTGGTGCCGGTGCCGCCACTTGTCGAGGGCGCGGAGTGTGTCGCGGCGGTGGATGTCGACGGTGCGGAGGGTGCGGGTGTTCCGGAGGTACCTCCCGAGGAGGTCGTACCAGCCGGGGGCCGGGAGGATTCGGCGATCCCGCCCGGCGTACTCGTGCCGCCGCTCGTGCCGCATGCGGCGAGTGTGAGGAAGGGGAGCGTCAACACCGCGGTGAGTGCTCTGCGGTGGCATGGGCCGGTGTGGGCGCTCAGGGCTTCATCGTTCATGGCAGCCTCCTGAGACACTTTCATTCAAGCTCTGCCGCGGCCGGGCTTCCAGGGCTGATCGGCACCCGTCACCTGGCCGAACAGCGTGCATCCAGGGGCTGTTCGGCCCTGTGCCGGGGAGAGTGCGATTGACGGGCCGTCAAGTCCCCCGCGTGTGCACCGCGAAGAACAGGCGGACGAACGGGCGCGCTCGGGTGCGCCGATCCAGGCCCGGATGCCGCGCAGGCGTGCCTCCGGAGAGGCCGTCTGCGGCGGGAGGTACTAGCTGCGGTCGGCGGTCGCAGATGCAACCCGGCCAGGTCGTGCGCCAGTACGTAATCGGTCGCCCGCGCCGGCGTGGCCTCCCGTCGGACGGGAGCTGGGGGCGCCCCACGGTGGATCATCCTCTCGGTCCCGCGGAACTGACTCGACCGGGCACTCGTACTGGGCGCCGGAGGTCTCGTCGGCACGGCCTGGACGTCTGGGCTTGCCCGCGGACCGCGCCGCGGCGGGGTGGATCTCGGCGAGGACGATCTGATCGTCGGCACCTCGGCCGACGCGATCACCGCCGCACTGCCGGTCGCCGACCGGGGCCCCGACCGTCTCGCCACCCCAGTGCGCCCCGCCGACTCCGACAGCGCTCCGTCCCAGGTGGAGGGGCGCCGGCTGGGCGAGGCGTTCGCCGTGCTCGGCAATGCCGCCTCGGACCCGGCCGAGGCGCGGCGCCGAGTGGGACCATGTCGCCCGGACGCGCGCCATGGTCCGCGCAGAGCAATGGCCGGACCGGCAATTGCTCATCCCCGTGATGGACGCCGAGACCGGCACGCACGCCCTTCCGGGGCATCCAGCCACCGATCACCATCAACGGCCGCCGATACATGGATGGCTCCGGTCAGCGGCCAACGCCGGCCTCGCGGCCGGAGCCCGCACCCTCTCCGCTTTCTTCGCGAGTTGCTCCACCAGGAGCCAGTGGTCGCCGGAGCACACACAGTGGTGACCAGCGAGCCGACCCGGCACCACTGCGCGCATTCGGCTCGCACTCAAATGACCGGACGCCCTGGGAACCGGCCTGCCAGGCGGCTGCTCGCCAGGCCGTCGATCCCGCAGAGCAGCTCCGCCTCGCGTGGAAGACCGGGTCCGATCTACCGCTGGGGTATTGGTGCTCCAGTAGGGATTCTCCATTTCCGCTGGTCAGAGGCGGTTTCTCGGGCCCGGGATGCGCGGTGACCGCAGGCGAGGTGGGCCGGTCGGTCCCGTGGTGAGCCGTTCGGCCCCTGCTCCAGCGCGGCCTGTGGTGTGAGGGTGATGGGTGAGCCCGCGAGGCGAGCGGTGACGAGGTTCCTTCCGGGGACCTCGCCCTCCGTGGCCCCTGGCCGTTCAGGGTGGCGGCCAAGGCGCAAGTCCTGCGGGTGGCGCCGGATTGGGGACCGGCGCGGGCCGCTACGGCGGCTCCCCGGGAAAGGGGTGGGCCGGGTCGTCCCGCCCCGGTGCCGGGCCTGCGTGAGGCCGACAGATGACGACGTCGTCGTCGGAGGGGGCTCTGTCGGTCCGCGGGCCCGGCATCTGCCTGTTCGGGCAACCATGCGGGAGGCCTGGAGGCCGGACATGGAAGCGCTGCCGCGGCGGCCGACTCACCTGAGCGGAAGGTGCCGCGCACGGCGCCGTGCCGGACGTCTGACCACAGTCCGAGGGCGAGACTGCGCCACCGGCCACCGCCCCGGCGCTCGCCCTTGGGCTCTGTTTCCAGGGCGCGGTCGGCGGGTCGCTGGACTGTCTCGATCGATCTGCCGGGTCCAGCAGGGCGGTGGCCGCCGGGACAATCGGACCCGGCGCAGGGCCGACCGGCCCTCGCGCGGGCCGTTCTGCACCCGATATGCAGAGATGAAGCGACAGGCTCCACGCCGAGGCGCCGTCGCCAACCGCATCGAGGACCGCCGCGCCAGGTGGTCAGGCACCCTGCGTACGACCACCGGTGCGCGGCCCGTCCATCCCCGCGCACCGGTCTTCTGCGCTGCGGCTTGGAGACCTGTCACACCAGGCCCGCTCCCCGGTGACCAGGGAGGACACGATGTCCGAGCAGAAATCATGCAGTCGGCGACCGGGAGCCGGTCTGCTCCCCTTCATGGCGGCCTCGGCCGTGCTGGCGCTCTACGTACGGTGGTTCAGGCCGCGACTGCTGACCTGGGGCGCAACACGGGACGAGACCGCCCGTGTCTACCCCGGCGACGAACTCTTCCCCGACGCCGACGGCATCTCGACCATGGCGACCACCCTTCCGGCGCCACCGGAGAAGGTCTGGCCCTGGCTGGTGCAGATGGGAGGCGACCGCGGCGGCTGGTACAGCTGGGACCTCCTGGACCACTTCGGCGAACCCAGCGCGGACCGCATCGCGCCCGAGTGGCAGACCCTGGAGGAGGGGCAGCGGCTGCAGGCGACGCGAGACGGTCAGTCCTGGTTCACCGTGGCCCGATTGGAGCCGAACCGGACCCTGGTGCTGCGTTCGGACCTCAGTCTGCCCTCCGGCCACTCCTTCGACCCGGAGTGGGACGCTCTCCCGCTGGCGCGCATGGACGGGGTCTGGGGCTTCCACCTGCGGCCGACCGCCGAGGGGAAGACCCGTCTGGTGGTCCGCACCCGCGGACAGGGCCGCCCGCGGCGGCTCACCCGGCCGTTCGACCTGCTGCTGGGCGAACCCGCCCACTTCATCATGCAGACCCGCCAGTTCCACAACCTGCGTACCCGGGTCGCTGCGGCAGCCTGACACGTCGCTGAGGCGCCGGGGCCGGCCCGCGGTCTCCGGGACGCCGAGGTCCAGGGCCTCTCCGAGCGCGGTCGCGGCGTCCAGCTCCGGCAGGACCCGGGCGGTGGCGGCGATGTCGATCTCACCGTGGAAGGCGCTCACGGGCAGCCCGTCAACCGCGTGGAACTCGATGTGCTCGACGGTCGAGACGGAAACAAAGCGGTCCAGGCGCAATTCCCTCGATTTGACGGGTTCCGGCGTGCGGAGGGGGATGTCAGCCGGACACAGGGCATCTGCCCGGCGACGGGCGAGGGCGCTGACCTGGCGAGGCTTGTCGACGGGGTACTCGTCCGGTCCGGTGGTCCAAGCCGTGCCCCGTTCTCTCGTGAATATCGTGAATTAGGTGCACGCTTGGGCCGTCGGCCGTGAAGTGGGCGGAGGCAGTCGTGGGTGCGGTCGGGGCGGAGGACGGCGGGACGCTGCCGATGTTGCGGCTGGACGAGCTGCTCGACGAACTCCAGGTACGTGTCAGCGAAGTACGGAACTTCCGCATGCCGCCCGGCCCCGAACTCGCCGCTCGGGTCGGCGCGGTCCTCCACGGCGCCGACTCGCCGGTCGTCCTGCACTGCGGCGGCGGCATGTCGGCCGCGGCCACGGCACTCGCCCTCACCCTCCACGGCCGGGACGGCATCGCCGTCTACGACGGGTCGTTGGAGGAGTGGTCCAAGGATCCGGCGCTGCCGCTGGAACTCGGCGGGCTGAGTCGGTCGGCGGGCTGGGATCTCCCCGGACCCGCTCAGCGGACGAGCTCTCCCACGAGCGCGGCGACCTGCTCCACCTCGATGAGGAAGCCGTCGTGACCGTAGGGGGATTCGATCAGCCGGAGGTCATCGGCGGTGGGGATGCCTGACGCCAGTTCCGCCTGCTGGGACGGTGGATAGAGGCGGTCGGAGGCGACCCCGGCCACGAGTGTTCTGGCGGTCACCCGACGCAGGGCGGCGCGCACGCCGCCGCGGCCCCGGCCGACGTCGTGGCTGTTCATGGCCTCGGACAGGACGACGTAGCTGCCCGCGTCGAAGCGGCGCACCAACTTGGCGGCGTGATGGTCGAGATAGGACTCGACCTGGTACCTGCCGCCGCTCCGGGGGTCCTCCGTGCCCTGGGGCGTACGACCGAAGCGGACCTGAAGCTCCGGCTCGCTGCGGTAGGTGACGTGGGCGAGCCGCCTGGCCAGTCCGAGTCCGGCGTGCGGTCCTTGACCGGTGTCGTGGTAGTGGCCGCCGCGCCAGTGCGGGTCGGCGCGGATGGCGTGCAGTTGGATGTTCGCCCAGGCGATCTGCTCGGCGCTCGCCGCGGCCGTCGAGGCGAGCAGCAGCAGGGCGCCGGTGCGCTCGGGATACGACACGGCCCATTCCAGTGCCCGCATCCCGCCCATCGAGCCGCCGACCACCAGCGCCCAACGGGCGATACCCAGCGCGTCGGCCAAGTCGGCCTCGACAGCGACTTGGTCACGTTGGGTCAGGAAGGGAAAATCGCCGCCCCAGCGGCGGCCGCCCGGTGTGAGCGACGACGGCCCGGTACTGCCTTGGCATCCGCCGAGGACGTTCGGCGCCACGACGAACCAGCGGTCCGTGTCCAGGGCCCGTCCCGGTCCGATGAGGCCGTCCCACCAGCCGGGGGTGGGGTGCCCGGGTCCGGCGGGGCCGACCACGTGGCTGTCCCCGGTGAGGGCATGCAGGACGAGGACCGCGTTGGACGCGTCCGACGCGAGCCGCCCCCACGTCTCGAACGCCAGCCGCGTGCCCGGCAGTTCACCGCCCGCCTCCAACGGAAGCGGCTTCTCGCGGGCGTACCACTGACGACGCCCGGGCGGGTCCCCCTCCCGCCAGGCCCCGGTGGCCGGCGGGAGGGGGACCTCGGAGGGCGTCAGTACGGTGTTCAGGACGCGCCCTTGGCCGCGCGGAACCCTGCCTCCAGGTCGGCCTTGAGGTCGGCGAGGTTCTCGATGCCGACCGACAGCCGCACCAGGCCGGGGGAGGTGCCGGTGGCCACCAACTGCTCCTCGTCGAGCTGGCTGTGGGTGGTGGACGCCGGGTGGATGATGAGGCTGCGGACGTCGCCGATGTTGGCGAGGTGGCTGAACAGCTCGACGGCGTCCACGAACCGCTTGCCCGCCTCGATGCCGTCCCGCAACTCGAACGAGACGATGGCACCGGCACCGCGCGGCAGGTACCTCTGCCCGGCCTCGTACCAGCGGCTGGACTCAAGTCCCGGATAGTGGACGGCGGCGACCTCGTCGCGCTGCTCCAGCCACTCGGCCAGGGCCTGGGCGTTCGCGGAGTGCCGCTCGATGCGCAGGCTCAGTGTCTCCACGCCCTGGAGCAGCAGGAACGCGGAGTGCGGGGAGAGCGCCGGGCCGAGGTCACGCAGCAGCTGCACCCGGAGCTTGATGGCGAAGGCGCCGGGGCCGAGGGCGGGCCAGTACTGCAGACCGTGGTAGCTGGGGTCGGGCTCGGTGAAGTCGGGGAATCGGTCGGTGTGGGCGCCGAAGTCGAAGGTGCCGCCGTCCACGACGACACCCGCGATCGCGGTGCCGTGACCACCCAGGAACTTGGTCGCCGAGTGCACGACGATGTCCGCGCCGTGCTCAATGGGCCGCAACAGGTAGGGAGTCGGAACCGTGTTGTCCACGATCAGCGGCACGCCCGCCGCGTGCGCCACGTCCGCGACCGCCCGCACGTCCAGCACGTTGCCGCGCGGGTTGCCCAGCGTCTCCGCGAACAGCGCCTTGGTGTTCGGCCGGATCGCGGCCCGCCAGGCCTCGGCGTCGTCCGGGTCGTCCACGAACGACACCTCGATGCCCAGCTTCGGCAGCGTGTGCCGGAACAAGTTGTAAGTGCCGCCGTACAACGACGTACTGGAGACGATGTGGTCCCCTGCGCTCGCCAGCGTCAGGATCGCGAGGGTCTCCGCCGCCTGCCCGGAGGACAGCGCCACCGCCGCGACTCCGCCCTCCAGGGCGGCGATCCGCTGCTCGAAGACGTCCTGGGTGGGGTTGTGGATACGGGTGTAGATGTTGCCGGGCTCGGCGAGCGAGAACAGGTCGGCGGCGTGCTGGGTGTCCCGGAACACGAACGACGTCGTCTGGTAGATCGGCGTCGCCCGGGCGCCGGTCGTCGGGTCGGGCGCGGCCCCGGCGTGGATCTGCTTGGTCTCGAACGACCAGGCCGAGGTGTCGGGCCCGGCGGACGTTTCCTCGGGCGTGTGGCCGGCGGTGACGGAGTCGATGGGCTGGCTCATGGTGCTTCTCCCTGTGCGGGTGGTGAGAGTGGGAAGGCGTGAGGGAACCGCAGCGCTGCAAGCCGCCCCCGACGGAGGGTGGCGGTCAGCCTGAAGCGGTGAGAAAGATGCTGGTCAGAAGCCGGAGCGCGGCGTCAGCTCGCGGCGGAACAACCCGTGGTGGTGACACGCACGTAGTCCACGTGGCGGCGGGTCACGAGCACGGTCATGCAGCTAGATAACCACAACGGCGGCGGTATTCACCAGCACAACGAGGGTGTCTCACGTTGCGGGATGCGTGGTGGACGCACCTTCCCGGGTGTGCTTCGACCCGGTCATGGAGACCACGGGCACGGCATACACGGTGCTGCTCGACCCGTTCTGGGTGAGCCGCCGCGCCGACCAGTTCGACCAGGTCTGTCGCTGATCGCCGTTCCACGGCTCGTGACCTCTCCCGCTTCCGCGCCCCGGACGCCGACCGTGACGCCTTCTTCGCGCTGCCCGAGGAGCGGCGACTGGAGATCGAGAACCTCAACTCGCCCCAGTTCCGCGGCCATACGCGCACCGGAACCGACTAGATCGAGCACCTTGGCCTGCACGGACACGTCCCTCGTGCGGGACGCGACCGCGCCCGCCGCCACATCACTTGAAACCGCCGGAGCGGAGCTCGTGCGCGGCGACTTCGACGACCCGTCGAGTCTGCCCGCCGCGCTGGAGGGGGCAGCGGCACTGTTCGCCGTACCGCCCGTGGCCTTCGGGCCGGCCGGCTCGGACGTGGAGCTGGAGTTCGCCCGGGGCCGGGCACTGACCGATGCCGCGGCCGCGGCGGGAGTCGAGCACGTCGTGTTCACCGGAGTCGCGTCCACACCGGAGCGCCCGGGCGGCTCCGAGGGAAAGAAACACATCGAGGACTACCTGCGTGAACGGATCCGGTCGGTGACCGTGTTGCGTCCGGTGCGGTTCATGTCGAACTGTCTCGGTTCGACGCCCATCGGCCTCGACGGCATCGTCCGTGGCGTGCACCGGAACATCTTCCCGCCGGACGAACCTGTCCAGAGGCGGTCGCCGCGATCAGCGAGGCCACCGGGGTCACCGTGCGCCATGAGCAGATCACCCACGCCGAGGCCACCGCACTCAACCCCGAGATCGCCCAGGTGCGGGGACGCCGGGCAGCCGGTTCGCGCCGGCACGCCGACATCGAGGCGCTGAGGATGATCCATCCCGGACTGCGGACCCTCGCGCACTGGCTCGCCGAATCCGGCGCAGACTCCTTGCGGAAGCGGCTCGTCGAAACCGCGTCTCCGGGACTGTGAAGCACCACGCCCGGAAAGTTCGGCGGCGGGGGAGCGGGGACCACCTGGCTGGTCGGCTCCGCCGCCGACGTCGCCACGGCGCTGGAGAACTACCGCAAGCTCGGCATCACCCACTTCGTCCTCTCCGACACCCCCTACAAGCAGGAGATCAGCCGTGTCGGAGACCAGTTGCTGCCCCTGCTGCGCTGACCGTCATGCGGTGAGGTCTCCGAGCCGAATGAGATCGGTTATGGCCGACGGCAGTTGGGCGTGGCTGACGATGCCGCGGAATTCGATGGCGCTTCGTTGAGAGAGGGGCGTGATGGCCCCGAGTGGAGGCGGGTGTCCCATCGCAGCTCGACCGAGGTCGAAACAGAGCGCCGCCAGAGTGGTCCACCGGTGATTCACACCGGCTGACTCAAGTCGCCCGGATGCCAGTTGCAGAGGTCGCTGCCTCTGACCTCCTCCGATCGCCTCCGCAACCCGTCCTAGCAGGTCACAGTCTCATCGCACGGCGGTCAGCCGTACGCCACCGGGCGTGGACCGCGCGACCAGGGGTGCATCACTTCGCCGCTCACGAAACGCGCGAATCTCCCGACGTCGCGTGCACGCCATGGCCCCGGAGGTGCTCGACCGCGGCACCGCTGAAGGGAGTTGTCTCTCGGTCCGGGACCATCGGACCCTGCCGCCTGGCGGTCCACGGCGGGAGACTTTCTGTTCACTGCGGCGATTCCACCTCTCCGGACCTGCTCAGGGGGCACCATGACGTGGAGCGTTCCTCTCACCCTCCGCCCGCGGGCGGCACTCCTTTGCCGAAGTCGACGGAAGGTGTTGCCGTCTCGGCTGCGGGCGACGGGAGCCGCCGATCCCGGCCCGGGCCCCTCACCTGTCGCGATCCGCTGTTACGCGGGATGCCTTGTGATCGAGGTGTGGCAGGAGGTGGGTCCGGCCGCGGAACCCCATCTGGGCCGTCTGCTGCACGCCGCGATCCGCGCCGGAGGCACCGCCGTGATGGTCGATCTGCGGCACATCGGAGATCTGGGTGCGAGCGGCCTCAGCGTGCTGCGACTCGCACGCGCACTGGCGGAGCAGCACGGGCTGCCATTCGGCTTCGTGGGTGATGTTCCGGGCGCACCGGTGCCACCCGCTTCCGGGAGGCAGCCGGGCCGGACAACCGCGGTCCCCGCGGGCGACGGCGCCGAAGAGCGGCTGCCCTTCGGCGCGGCCCCCTCCGTCCTGCCGCCCGCTCCCGGGTGAGGGTGACGTCCATCGACGCTGCAGTCGACAGGGCCCTCCCCGGTCAGAGGCGGACCGTTGCTGCCCACCGGCCGGTGCGGAAGGGATACCGATCTGGCCGCAGCGGCCGGCTGGGCCGCGTACCCCGATCCTTTCACGCCGCGGCGGCGGTCAGGTGGCGATCTCGACGTGGCGGGGCTTGGCGCCTTGTGCTTTGTGATAGGCAGTTCCCGGTCCCCGGCCGGGGTGGCCCGCACTCGACGAGGTACGCGTCGTCGGTGTGCAGGGAAGGGCGACCAGCCGATCTGTCACACTGCCGCCACGTGCTGCGCATATCGGCTCCTTGCCGCCTCATCACCGTGACGGCCGTCTACGGAATCCGCGTCCTGGACTTCCTCGCATGAGGCCGCAGGTCCTCAGTACACGGGTGGTACCCGGATCGCTGGTGGTCGATCCCGGCGGCGACAGGGGCGAGGCATGATCACACACCTCTCGACGCGGGGACGTCCGAGCCCGTCCGAGCCCGTCCGTTCTCACCGGCTGATGATCCGTCGTAGTCGTATACGTCAATAGGCTGGTACGCCCGTTCGGAGGCCCCGGGGCGTGGGCCGCGCACATTCAGGCGCTCCCTGGTGCGGCTGTCCCGTCGGCCACCGGGTGGCCGACCCGACGGATCACCCGGCAGGACGAGAGCACCCTTGACGGCCCTGCCGTCCCGGTTGTTCGCTCCTGGTCCTTTTCACACGCCCGGTCGGCCGCCCGGCACGAGTCGTGCCTCGGAAGGACGGCGATCGGTGCCTTCCGCTCCGGTCCGGCCGGAATGACGGGTGCTGATTTCCAGCGCGGCCCGCTGGATCTGGCGGATCGCTTCGTCGAGTTCGTCCAGGCCGTCCTGCACGCGCCGCGCTGCGTGGTCGTCGTGGGTGACGAGTTGCAGTGTGCCCGCGAGGTTCAGTCCTGCCGAGAAGATCCGGTTGATGGTGTCGGACAGTACCTGCCGCATGAGGAGTTCGACGGATGCGTTGTCGAGCCGGGGAAGGGTGGTGGCGTCCGGCAGGCGGATGGCCAGGCCGTCGCCGGTGGCAGGTGACCCGTCGAGGTGTTGTGCGATGATCTCGCCTGCGAGCCGGCCGTAGAGTTCCATGAGTTTCAGGTCCCGTGCGGACGGTCGGCCGGGCTGTGACGCGTGGGTGGAGATCATGCCGATGATCCGGCCCGCCGGGTCGATCAGCGGGGTGGACTGGACGGCGCGGACGCCGGCGGCACGGAAGACCTGCTGGTGCGGTTCCAGGGCCCGGTCGGCGCGTACGTCTGCCACGACCGTCTGGGTGCTCTGCCGGGCGGCCTGGCCGCAGACGGAACTGGCGTCGCGGACCACCGAGAAGTGATCGATGAACCCGTCGCGGAAGCCGGACTGGGTGACCAGGACGAGCGAACCGTCGCGCGGGTCGATGACCTGGATGTTCCCGAAATCGGCGCCCATGTGTGCCACCGCCGTGTCGGTGATCGAGGGAAGCACGGCGCTCAGGTGGGGAACCTCGCGCAGTTCGGCCGCCGCGTCCTGCACCTTCTGGACGGCAGCGGGCTCGTCCAGGGCGAGGTCGAGGTAGGCGCGGAGATGGTCGAGCCTGGGGGCCAGCCCGTCTCCGTGTGGTCGCAGCCACGTCGAACGGTACGACGCCGTCACCTCGTGCAGCCGTCCTGGGAGGTTCTGGGAGGTGTTCACGGACATGCACACCACATGCCTTCGCTCGGGTCCGTCTCCCGTCGTCATCAGGCTACGTCCGCGAGGCCGTACCGAACAGCTGTGCCACGGGGCAGTGTCGGCCCTGCCCCCGACGGGCGACCGCACCGTCACTGAACGTGGGCCTCGTGCGACTGGTGGAGCCGGCACCTGCCTATTGAGGCGACCGTCGAGCCGGAGGGTGGAGGGCAGCCCGCGGGGGAGATCCCGTCGCCCGGCACCACCACCCCGCCGCCGAACCGTCGACGCCGCGCGGACACCGCCGCGGCAGCTGCGGGCGCGCTGGTCCTGGCGGCCGGCGCTACCCCTCGCCCTCGACGACGGCCGCAACGGTCCCCTGTCGGCCGAAACCGAGGTTGAAGGCGTCACGTGCCGTGGAGTCGACGCATATGTGCGTCATGAAGCCGACGAGGACGAGGTCCTGGCGGCCCGTCTGCCGCAGTTGTGCGTCCAGGTCGGTCCCGAAGAAGGAACTGAGGTGCATCGATGTGGTCCTGCTGCATCCCGCGCCGGCCCTGCCGAAGACATCACGGGGAGCGGTTGCCCACGCCGTGCTGCACTGCACCACTGGGTGGAGAGTTCAGCCGAAGAACACCCGGAACTCGTCGTACAGCGCCGGATCCACCTGCTTGGTGTGCGCGGTGGCTTCGGCGAGGGGCACACGGATGATCTCGGTGCCGCGCAGGGCCACCATCTTGCCGAAGTCACCGTCGTTGACAGCGTCGACGGCGTGCAGCCCGAAGCGCGTGGCCAGCCAGCGGTCGAAGGCGCTCGGGGTGCCGCCGCGCTGGATGTGACCGAGGACCGTGGTGCGCGCATCCGTGCCCGTGCGCTCCCCGATCTCCTGGGCCAGCCACTCGCCGATGCCCGACAGCCGCACATGGCCGAACTCGTCGAGCGTCCGGTCCTTGAGGATCATCCGGCCCTCTTTGGGGACGGCTCCCTCGGCCGCCACGACGATCGGCGCGTAGTTGATTTTGAACCTGCTCTTCACCCACGCACAGACCTGGTCGATGTCGAACGGCCGCTCCGGAACGAGGATCACGTTGGCTCCGCCCGCGACACCGGCCTGCAGTGCGATCCACCCGGAGTGCCGCCCCATCACCTCCACCACCAGGGTGCGCATGTGCGACTCGGCGGTGGTGTGCAGACGGTCGATCGCCTCCGTCGCGATCCCGACGGCGGTGTCGAAGCCGAACGTGCAGTCCGTACCGGACACGTCGTTGTCGATGGTCTTCGGTACGCCCACCAGACGGATCCCCTGACGGCTCAGCTCGGTGGCCACACCGAGCGTGTCCTCGCCGCCGATCACGACGAGTGCGTCCACCTCGTGCGCGGCCAGTGTGTCCCGGATGCGCTTCGCCCCGTCCTCGTGCTTGAACGGGTTGGTGCGGGAGGAGCCGAGGATGGTTCCGCCGCGGGGAAGGATCCCCCGCACCTCGGGAATGCCGAGCGGCACGACAGTGCCCCGGAGCGCACCGAGCCAGCCGTCCCGCAGGCCGACGAATTCAAAGTCGTACTCCTGGATGCCCTTGCGGACCACGCTGCGGATCACGGCATTGAGACCGGGACAGTCACCGCCGCCAGTCAGCACTCCCACCTTCATGGCGTCGCTCACCTCCCGTGGACGTGAACTCCAAGTGCCGTTCGACTCCCTTTCCATCATGAGCGACGGTGGTCCGCCGGGCGACCTTGCGCCCAAGCAGAGCAGGGCGCCGCGCGAGGCTCAGGTTCCGAGGGGGAGGCTCCGGGAGGCGTCGGTCCGGTACGCGATGTGCTCCGAGACCGAGACCACACCGTCGACGCTCCTGCACAGCCGCTCGATGAGCGGGATCAGGCTCTTCGTCTCCACGGACCCGCCGAGGGTCACCTGCCCTTGGCGTACCTGAGCGGTCACCTCCGAGGGAGCAAGGCCCAGGGTCTCGTGCAGCACGTCCCGGGTGATCTCGTCGTGGATGGCGTCGTCACGGCGTAGGAAGATCCGCAGCAGGTCACCGCGGCTGACGATGCCCAGCAGCCGGTCCGCCTCGTCCACCACGGGCAGCCGTTTGACGTTGTGGGCCGACATACGGCGGGCCGCCTCCACCACGGTCCACTCCGGGTGTGCACACACCGCTGGAGCCGACATCAGCTCCTCGGCGCTGACGCCCTCGGCCTTGGCCCGCTCCCACGCCTCCGGGTGAGGTATCGGCATGCGGCCGGACGTGTCGGCCTGGGTGGAGGTCTTGCGCAGCAGGTCGGCCTCGGAGACGACCCCGATGGGGTGGTCCAGCTCGTCCACCACGGGTACGGCGGTGATGTCGTGGTCCGCCAGGAGCTTGATGATCTCCTTGAACGGCATGTCGCGCCGGGCGCGGACGACGGACCGGGTCATCAGGTCTGCGACGGTGCGGTGACGCATGGCGCTCCTCCCTTCTCGGGGGTGGCAGGTGGCGACGATCACATGTCAAGCCTCGCAGCACGAAGCCGTCGGCAGGAGAGCCACTCAGACCCCGTTGAGGGCCGGATGGCCCGGAGAGCGGGCTGTTCGGCCCTGAGCGCGCCGACGATGCCAGAACAGTGTCCGGCGATGTTCAACGCCGGCGGTGGTCCGAACGCTCCTCTCGACGGACCGCGCTCACGCGGCGCGCCGGGGACGGTCTCCCGGTGGTCTTCCCGCTGCTGTCCGCCACGGTCCTGCCGGGCATCTGCGCCACCGCCGCGCACAACGTCTTCGGCGGCGGCTACGCCGAGCCCCGTGGCCATGGCCGGGCCCGCCACCGAACGCAGCCAGACGGCCGTGGTGTGGTACGCGTGCTCCCTGATGCCGGCCGCCCCAGCGAAGACGGCGGTGTTCCAGGAGCCGACTGGCGTGGGAGGTCCAGCCGAACTGGTCCTGCCGGTAGCGCCACACGTGCCCGACCACGAACACGGCGAGGCAGATGTACGGGAAGGCGACCCACAGCAGCAGGTCGGCGCCGCTTGCGGAGGCGGCGGCCAGAGCGGCGAATGCGCCGTTCGTCGGGCGTCTTCCGTACGGGCGGCCGCGCTGGAGGGCATGCGGGTCGGTGGGGCGGGCGGCGGTGGCACGAAGGTCTGCGGCGGGGCGAACTCCCGGTCTCCGTAGGCCCCGTAGGGGTCGAGTCCGACGTCCTCGGTGGGCGGGCGGCAGTGCCGCGAACTCCAGGACCACCGGCAGATGGTCGGGCAGTTCGCCGCCGTCGATGTCCCAGCCGGTGCCCCGATAGCGCTGGGCTGGCGCCAGCAAGGCCATGCCCCACTGCGGCGGCGCACCCCTTGCTCCGCTTGGGCCGACGGCCTCTGGCAAGTGGCCTTTCGGCGAGCCGGTTCGGCCGTTGCCCTGTGGCCGTCCTCGCGCCCGTTAGCGGCCCGGATGCTTCACGCCCGCGGCCGTGTCGTGGCCGTCAGCCAGGACACCGCGCGGCTGACGTCGGCGAGCGTGACGATGCCGACGACACGCCCCGCGTCGAGGACCAGGGCCCGACGGTCCGCGCTCGTCTCGAGGCGCGGCAGCAGGTCCACGACCGGCTCGTCGGGTGTTGCGGTCGCGACATCGGAGAGGGGCCGCATCACGTCGGCGATCGTGGTCGTCGGACGGGCCTGCAGGGGAACCCGGTCGACGAGCCTGACCGTGACCAGGCCGGCCGGTGCGCCGTCCGGTGCCAGTACCGGGAAGGCGGAGTGCCGGTAGGCCCCGAAGGGGCCCTCGGCCAGGAAAGCGGCGACCGTCGCCGTGGCGGGAACCGTCACCGGGTCGCGGGTCATCACCTGACGGACCCGAAGGCCGGCCAGGACACCGCCCAGTTCGGCATGGCGGGCCTCCTCGGTGGCGGCGGCGATCAGGAACCAGCCGACCAGCGCGGGCCACAGCCCCGACAGGTTGCCGCGGAACAGCACCGCGGCGAAGCCGGTGACCACCATGAACCAACCCAGGGCCCGTCCCGCCGCCGAGGCGCTGCGGGTGGCCCGGACCGGGTCGCCGGTGCGGTGCCACAGGAACGCCCGCAGCAGACGGCCGCCGTCCAGCGGAGCGGCGGGAACGGCGTTGAACACCGCGAGGACCAGGTTGATCGCGGCGAGCCAGGCGACCGCCTCCACGACCAGAGCGGAGACACCGAGCGCGTCGAGCCACAGGGCCAGGCCCGTGAGTGCCGCGCCGAGTACCGCACTGGTCAGCGGTCCCACCCCGGCGATGCGCAGCTCGGCCGCCGGCGTGGGCGCCTCGGTGCGCAGCCGTGCGACACCTCCGAGCATCCACAGGGTGATGCCCTCGACCTGGACGCCGTTGCGTCGTGCGACGACCGCGTGCGCGAGTTCGTGGGCCAGCAGCGAGGCGAGGAAGGCCAGCGCCGTCAGCAGCGCCAGGGCCGAGTACGCCCACGCGGAGTGGCCCGGGTGTGCGTCGGGAAACCGGCCGCCCGCGAGCATGGCGGTGACGAGGGCGACGATGACCAGCACACTCCAGTGCAGACCGACCCGGACACCGGCGATCCGCCCCAGCGCCAGCGTCTCCTTCACCGCACCTCCCCGGTCAGTCGGGAGCGTCCAGGCTCTGCGCGGCGAGCTCTCTCACCCGCAGCTCCTTGGCCCGCAGCCGCCGGCCCTCCGCGTACCAGTGACGGCGGGCCCACGGGCGCCAGTGAGGGGGCTCGCGCCGCTCCCAGTCCCGCAGGGCGATCACGGTGCACGTGTCCTCGACCACCAGCACCATCACGGTGGGCATTCGCAGCGCAGCCTCCACACCGACGGTGCGCCGGGCACAGGGCAGGTGCAGAACGGTGGCAGGACGCCTGGACGACCGGCGTGAGGGAACCGTGCTCATGGGCCACCTCCGGCACTGCGCTCTCGGGCGGGGCTGTAGGGACATAGTGGGCACGGGACGCCCCGCCCCGGCATGGGCCGATCGGTCCTTCCGGGGGCCGTCAGGACCCTTCGACCCGTCCGGTGCCGGGTCAGCCGTCGACGCGGATGCCGGAGATCAGCTGCGTCTCGAGGTCGGACTGGATCATCAGATGGGTACGACGGACCCGGCCGGCGGAGTCCTGCCAGGTGAGCGTGACCCTGGTCCAGCAGTGCCCCATGCCGCTGTCGTTGTAGACGACCTCCCAGGCGACCGGCACGCCCTTGGCGCGCAGCACACCGTCCTTGTGGTGGGCCGCCTCCCACCGCGCCAGGTCC
The DNA here is from genome assembly GCF_040682555.1 of Streptomyces sp. NPDC051172. Lineage (NCBI taxonomy): Bacteria > Bacillati > Actinomycetota > Actinomycetes > Kitasatosporales > Streptomycetaceae > Streptomyces > Streptomyces sp. NPDC051172. Next base: position 48,455 of record NZ_JBFBBE010000031.1, on the reverse strand, counting down.
GCGCGCAGCCCGGCGGTCAGCCAGTGGGCGCGCAGGGCGTCGGCCAGCCGGCCCCGCCCGGAGTCGTACAGGACGTCGATGTAGGCGCCGTAGAAGTCGGCGACCCGGTCGACGGCGGAGCGCGGGCTGCCCTTGCGGGCCGGAGCGGTGGCCGCGGCCGTGGTCGGCCCGGCGGCCGTACGGATGCCGGTCGCGGCCGCCGGTGTCGACGCCGCCAGGGCCAGCAGCACGCCGCCCAGCGTGACACGGCGCAGCGCGCGAAATGTCATCATGTCCTTCCCCTCTCTGCAGCAGTGCACGTTTGTTCCTCAACTCCATTACACCGGCGGGAAGTTGCCGCCGCCGCGGGCCGACCGGCCCGATGTGATGGGTCGGTCGGTCACACCCCGGCACCGGCGATCAGCCGGTGCCGCAGGGCCAGTGACGCGCAGGTGAGGAGCACCACGGCGAAGCCCGCGAGGACGGCCAGGTCCCGCATGATCGCCGACAGGTCCCCGTTCCGGGACAGCAGCGTCGTCCACGCGTCGACGGCCCGGGCGTGCGGTACGGAAAGCTCCCGGCGTCGGGGTGTACGAGACGGGCGCAGTCGAGGACGGGCCGTGCGGTGTCCGGGTTTCGCGGGGGATCGGTCATGTCGTCTCCTCGCCGATGGGCGTGGCCCGCGGGGGGTCTCAGGGCGCGAGGGAGAAGTAGCTCTCCTCCTCCTGCGTGAAGTGCAGGCGCAACACGGTGTGCAGGCCGTAGAGGCAGGCCCGCAGGTCGTCGAGCTGCTCCGGTGACAGGGAGCCGTCGCGGCGGGCCAGTGCCAGGTGGGTGGCGATGCGGCGGGAGAGTCGTGCGATCTCCGCGTGCGCACGGCTCATGGTGACGGTCGCCTCGGGCCCGCCGAGGGCCGGGGCGAGCGCGGGATACAACTGGTGCTCCTCGGCCTCCTCGTGCGGCAGCAGGCGCTCGGTGAGCAACCGGTGCACTTCGCCCACCGAGGCGAGGGACTGCGGGCCCGCCCCGTCCGACAGCCGGTCCGCGGCGTCGCGTACGGCGTCCAGGACGTCCTGAAGGTCGTCGTGTTCCGCGGCGAACCGGTGGATGAGGGCCTCGGCCGAGGGTGTGAGCAGCGGCCGGCCCCGCCGGTCGTCGCGCAGCACGCGCAGCGCGTTGAGGATCACCGCGACATCGATGCCCTCCTGCAGCAGGGCGCCCACGGCCGGTGGGAGCAGGCCGAAGGCGGCCGCGACCATGGCGGCAAGGGACAGCACCATGCCGCCGAGTGCGCTCTGCACGGCGATGCGCCGGGCCCGTACGGCGATCGCCACGGCGTCGGCCAGGCGGTCCACGCGGTCGGTGGTCAGGACGATGTCGGCGGCCTCGGAGGATGCCGTGGAGCCCCGGGCCCCCATCGCCACGCCGATGTCGGCGGCCGCGAGGGCCGGGGCGTCGTTGACGCCGTCGCCGACCATCACGGTGACGGCACGCCTGCGCTCGGCGCGCACCGCGGCGACCTTGTCGGCCGGCGCGAGGCCGGCCCGTACGTCGTCGAGGCCGAGGACGGCGCCCACCTCGCGCGCGGGCTCGGCGCGGTCGCCGGTGAGCATCACGAGCCGTTCGATGCCCGCCGCGCGCAGGAGGCGCAGCGTGCGCTGGGCGTCCGGGCGTATCGGATCGCGCAGGAGCACAGCGCCGACGGGGCTGCCGTCCACGCAGAGCCAGGCCACGGCCGCCTCGTCCAGGACCGCCCGGTTGTCCACCGCCCTTGCCCAGGTGGGCAGTTCGGCGGACCCGGCACGCCGGCCGATCGTCATCCGCCGCCCGGCCACGGTACCGGCCGCACCCCGGCCGGGCTCCTCCGACACGTCATCGGGCACGGACAGCCGAAGCCCCCGCTCGCGGGCCGCGTCGACCACGGCCTCGGCCAGGACGTGCGGGGAGTACTGGTCGAGGGAGGCCGCCAGCCGCAGCACCTGAGCCGGCTGCCAGCGCGGCGCGGCGACCACGTCGAGGACGCGGGGGCGGCCGGCCGTGAGGGTGCCCGTCTTGTCGAGGAGCAGCGTCCGGGCCCGGCCGAGGTTCTCCAGCGCCCCTCCGTCGCGGATCACCACCCCGAGACGGGAGGCCCGGGACAGACCGGAGACGACGGCCACGGGTGCCGCCAGCAGCAGCGGACACGGCGTCGCCACCACCAGCACCGCCACCGCCCGCACGGCGGAACCGCTCAGCAGCCAGGCCAGCCCGGCGACCGCCAGGGACAGCGGCAGGAACCAGGCCGCGTACCGGTCGGCCAGCCGCACCACGGGAGCCGACTCCGCGCCCGCCTGCCCGGCCAGCCGCACGATCCCCGCGTAGGTGCTGTCCTGCTCGGTCGCGGTGGCGCGCAGCTCGAAGGCACCGCCCGCGTTGACCACCCCGCTGCGCACCGACTCGCCCTGCGCGCGCCGCACGGTGAGCGGCTCGCCGGTCAGCGCCGACTCGTCCAGCACGGCCTCCGCCCCGGCCACCCGGCCGTCGACGGGCACCACCTCGCCGGGCCCCACGACCAGCAGATCGCCGACGGCGACCTGCGCCGACGGGACCGTGCTCACCCCGTCGTCGGTGAGCAGCCGCGCGGTGCGCGGGGCACGCTCCAGCAGGGCACGCAGATCACGGGAGGCGCGCTGCTGCGCCGCCGCCTCCAGGGTGCGGCCGGTGGCGAGCATCAGCGCGATGAGCGCTCCGGCCAGGTACTCGTGCACCAGGAGGGTCCCGCCGAGCGCCAGCACAGCGATCACGTCGACGCCGGCGTGGCCGCGCCGCAGGTCGGCCAGCACCCAGCCGAGCGCCGGGCCCACGGCGGCGACGGTGCCCAGAGCCCAGCACAGATCCGCGGGACCGGGAGCGCCGGCGAGCCGGGCGATGCCGCCCGCGACGAGCGCGGCCGCCGTCACGGTCAGCAGGACGGATTCGAGCCCCGGCGCCCCGAACGGCCTGCGCCGCTGCTGTTTCCCGCTGGTGCTTCGGTCCATGACAAGCCTCGATCGGGCGGGCGGTGCGGTCAGTCGTGCGGTACCACGGCGACGGGGCACGGCAGGTGGTGCAGGGCCGCGTGCGCGACGGGACCGAGCTTCCAGGTGAGCGGCGAGGGGTGGCGCCTGCGGCCCACCACGGTGAGCGTGCTGCGCGCGGACGCCGCGAGCAGGACCTGGGACGCGGAACCCCGGGCGACGTGGTCGACGACCTCGACGCCGGGGAACTTCTCCTGCCACGGTGCGAGGTCGGCGGCGAGCCGCGTGAGTTCGTCCGCCTCGTAGCCCTGCCCGGGACGGTCCGCGTGCGGATGCGTCACCAGCGACGCCAGCGGCAGCGCCCGGACCGCACGCACCCCGGCTCCGTGCACCTCGGCTGTGGTGAAGGCGAACTCCAGCAGCGGATCGGCGGCCGGGGGAGGTTCCTGGACACCGACGACGACTTCCCGCCGGCCGAGCGCCGCCGGGTGGCCCCAGCCGTCCTCCACGGAGGGATCGCCGGCCCGCACGGTCACGGCGGGGCACTGGACCAGGCCCAGGACGTGCAGGCTGACGGAGCCGAGCAGGAAGCCGGCCACGGAGCCGTGGCCGCGCGAGCCGAGCACCAGGAGCGCAGCGGTCTCGCCTGCGTTCACGAGGGCCTTCGAGGCGGGCTCGGAGAGCAGTTCCGTGACCACTGACAGTTCGGGGTGCCGGTGCAGCAGCTCGGCCTCCATCCGCTGTAGGACCCGTCCTCCGTAGCGCTGCTTGTCGAGGGCTTCCTGCGCGACGGGCACGTCGAGCGGCTGGGTGGTCCAGGAGTGCAGCAGCAGCACCGGCAGTTGCCGGTCCACGGCCTCGCGCGCCGCCCACCACGCGGCTGTCGTGCTCGCGGGGGAGCCGTCGACTCCGACGACGACGGGTCCGGTCATGGCGCACCTCCGGTGTCGGCGTGGCGAATGCCGCGCATGTCCCTCCCTCAAGGCTGGCCGCCGTACGACCGGCGAGGGAGGGCCGGACGGTGCGCCCCTTGGGCCCGTACGGCCCACTGCGACGTGGTGCCGTGTGACGGACTGCGGCTTTCGGAGGTGTGGCGGGGGGCCCGGGCGACGTCGCCGGCACGGTCCTGCCGGTGCTGCTCGCCGGACCGGTCGTGCACGCCGTACCGATGGGTCCTGCGAGGCCGGGCGAACGGTGGAGCAACCGGCCCGAGGGCCGACCGGCCCCCGTGTCACCGCCGGTCAGCCCCTGGGACCCCGCCCCGTTCCGCTGGACGTTCGAGGTGGAGAGAAACCTGGAGGAGACCGCGATGACGGACCACACGACCAGCGAGCCCCCGGTCCACGCCCTGCTCGCGGACGGCACCACGGTGTGCATCCGTCCCGCGGGGGCTGCCGACCACGAGCAACTGCAGGGGCTGTATGAGGAGATGTCCCCGGAGAACCTGCGGTTGAGGTTCTTCGGTGTCAGCCGGCGTTCCGCCGAAATGGCCGCCGATCGTGCCTGTGCCGCGCCCCGTCCCGGATACCGCGCGCTGTTGGCCGAGCGGGCGGGCCAGGTGATCGGTCTCGCCGAGTACGACACCGGCGGCCTCGGCACCGAGGCCGACATGTCCATCGCGGTCGCCGACGGGCTGCACCATCGCGGTGTGGGCACCCTCCTCGTCGAACACCTCGTCTCCGCCGCACGCGCCGAGGGGATCACGACGTTCACCGCCGACGCGCTCAGCGAGAACCGCGAGGTGCTCCGGCTCTTCGCCGACCTCGGCCTGCACATCGGCCGACGCTTCGAAGGACCCGAGGTGCGCTGCACCATCGCGCTGGACGAGGACGACAGCTACTTCTCGGCGGTCGAGGAGCGCGGCCGGGCCGCCGACGTGCTCAGCCTGCGCCCCCTGCTGCGGCCGCGGGCCATCGCCGTCATCGGGGCCGGGCGCAAACCGGGCTCCGTGGGCCGGGCGATCCTGCACCACCTCAAGGCCGGCGGCTACACCCGCCGCATGTTCGCGGTGAACCCCGCCGCGACCTCCCTCCTCGGCGTGCCCTGCCACCCCTCGGTCAGCGCTCTGCCCCGGACACCGGACCTCGCCGTCGTCGCCGTACCCGCCGCCGCGGTCCCCGCCACCGCAGAGGAGTGCGGCAAGGCGGGCGTACGGGCCCTGCTCGTGGTCACCGCCGGACTCGACGCCGACCAGGCGCAGGCCCTGCTGGCGGCCTGCCGCACCTACGGCATGCGGCTGGTGGGCCCCAACTGCCTGGGCCTGTCCAACACCGACCCGGAACTGAGCCTGGACGCGACCTTCGCCGCGAACCACCCGCGCCCCGGCACGGCGGGCGTGGCCGTGCAGTCGGGCGGGGTGGGCATCGCCCTCCTGGACGGGCTGTCCCGGCTGGGCATCGGCGTGTCGACCTTCGCGTCGCTCGGCGACAAGTACGACGTCAGCGGAAACGACATGCTCCAGTGGTGGGAGAGCGACGGCCGCACCCGCCTGGCGCTGCTGCACCTGGAGTCGTTCGGCAACCCCCGGGCCTTCTCCCACACCGCCCGCCGCGTGGCACGCCGTATGCCCGTGCTGACCGTCGACGCGGGACGCACCGACGCGGGTCGGCGTGCCGCCGCCTCGCACACCGCCGCGGCCGCCACCCGCACCATGACCCGCGCGGCGCTGTTCACCCAGGCCGGCATCACCGCCACCCGCTCGGTCGGTGAACTCCTCGACGCCGCGGCCCTGCTGTACTCCCAGCCGCTGCCGGCAGGGCCCCGGATCGCGATCGTCACCAACGCCGGCGGGGCCGGAGTTCTCGCCGCGGACGCCTGCGCCGAGGCCGGACTTTCCGTGCCCGCGCCCACCCCGCACCTGGTCGACGACCTGCTCGCCCTGCTGCCCGACGGCGCCGCCGCCGGAAACCCCGTCGACGCCACCGCGGCCGTCACGGAGGACCAGCTCGCGCAGTGCGTCGACCGCCTCGTGCAGCACGGCGACGCCGACGCCGTCCTGGTCGCCCTGGTGCCCACCGCGGTGGCCGCGGCCACCGGCGACGACCTGGTACGGGCCGTGACCCGGCGGTCCGGACCCCGCCCGAAACCGGTGGTCGCCGTACGCCTCGAACAGGCGCTGCCCGTGGAGCTGCTGCCCGCGACCGACGGCGGCACCATCCCGTCGTACGCCGAACCGCAGGCGGCGGCACGGGCGCTGGCCCACGCTGTGCGCCGCACGGAATGGCTCGCCCGGCCCGCCGGGACGGTCCCCGCCCTCCACGGCGTCGACACGGCACGCGCCCGCTCCGCCGTCGAGACCTACCTCGACGCACACCCGGACGGCGGCTGGCTCGGCCCGCGCGAGTGCGCCGCACTCCTCGACTGCTACGGCATACCCCAGTTGCCGTGGGCCTGGGCCGAGACCGAGGACGACGCCGTCCTCGCCGCCGACCGGCTGCGCGGCGCCGACGGCCGGGTGGTCATGAAGGGCCACTGGCCCGGCCTGCTGCACAAGACCGCCGAACACGCCGTCCATCTCGACCTGCGCGGCGACTCCCAAGTACGTGCCGCCTTCCGGGACTTGGAGACCCGGTTCGCCGGCCTGCTGACGGGCGTGGTGCTGCAGCCGCTCGCCGACCGCGGCACCGAACTGTTCGCGGGCGTCGTCCAGGACGAGGTCTTCGGCCCGCTCGTGCTCTTCGGCCTCGGCGGCACCGCCACCGAGGTGCTCGCCGACCATGCCGCCCGCCTGGCCCCGCTCACCGACCACGACGTGCACGACCTGATCACGGCGCCGCGCTGTGCTCCGCTCCTGTTCGGCGCGAACGGTGCCCGGCCCGTCGACCTCGAAGGCCTCGAACAGCTGCTGCTGCGCCTGTCCCGGATGGCGGGCGACCTGCCGCAGCTCGCCGAGGCCGACTTCAACCCCGTACTCGCGACACCGGGCGGAGTGACCGTGCTTGACGCACGGGTGCGCCTGCTGCCGCGCCGGCCGCACGACCCGTATCTGCGCCGCCTGCGCTGAGGAGGAACGTCATGAAGCACAACAAGGTCGGCTCCGTGATGACCACGGAGGTCGTCCGCGCGACGTACGGCACCCCCTTCAAAGAGGTGGCACGGCTGCTCGGCGAGCACCGCATCAGCGGACTGCCGGTGGTCGACGAGGACGAGAAGGTCATCGGTGTCATCTCCGAGACGGATCTCATGGTCCGGCAGGCCGAGACGCCGGACCCGTTCGAGCCGAAGAAGCGCCACTGGCCGGCCTCCATGACCCGTGCGTCCCGGCAGCGGGACACGAAGGTCAGGGCCCGCACGGCAGGTCAGCTGATGACCGAGCCGCCGCTGACGGTGCACGCCGACAACACCATCGTCGAGGCGGCCCGGACCATGGCGCAGCACCGCATAGAGCGGCTTCCCGTCCTCGACGAGGAGCACCGGCTGGTCGGCATCGTCACCCGCCGCGACCTGCTCCAGGTCTTCCTGCGGTCCGACGCGGACATCCGCACCGAGGTCGTCGAAGAGGTGCTGGTGCACGCGCTGTGGCTGCCGCCGCGCAGCATCGACGTCCAGGTGGTGGAGGGCGTGGTCACGCTCTCGGGCCAGCTGGAACGCAAGAGCGAGACGGAGATCGCCGTCTCCATGACCCGGCAGATCGACGGAGTGGTCGCCGTGGTCGACAGGCTCACCTACCGGCTGGACGACGCCAAGATCCAGCCCCAGGAGCAGGCCCTGCACGGCGTGGCCGACGACTGGCTGCGCAAGCTGTGAGAGGAGGCGGACCGCCATGCCGGGCAACGTGCTGGTCGCCTACGGGACGACGAACGGATCGACCGCGCAGATCGCCGAGGCCGTGGCCGAGGTCCTGCGCAAGGAGGAACTCACGGCCGCCGTACTGCCGGCCGGGGCCGTCGTCGATCTGACGGGGTACGACGCCGTCGTGGTCGGCGGCGGGCTGTACGCCGGACGCTGGCACAAGGACGCCCGCCGGTTCGTGCGCCGGCACCGCCGCGCACTGGCCGAGCGCCCGCTGTGGTTCTTCAGCAGCGGCCCGCTCGACGCCTCGGCCTCGGAGCGGGACATCCCGCCCGTGCCGGGTGTGCGCCGCGCGATGACCCGGCTCGACGCCAGGGGACACGTCACCTTCGGAGGCTGCCTGCAGGAGGGTGCCAAGGGCCGGATCGCCAAGATGATCGTGCGCAACGGAAAGGGTGGGGACTTCCGCAACTTCCCCGAGATCCAGGCATGGTCGGCGCACGTCGCCGGTGAACTGGTGGCGGAACGGGCGGAGAGCTGAACAGAGGGATACGCACTGAACGCGGTGCGGGCAGCTGAGGGGCACGGCCTCGTGGCGCATGGCCGGCGGAAGAGGAGTGTCATCAGGTCAAGCGTCCCGGTCCCTTGACTCGGAAGGTGCCCGCACCCATCCTCGTCCCATATCTTGCGCTGGTCATGACAATCTTGTGGGTTGATCGACCGCGCGATCCCGCAGACCGAGGGACGTGGGCCGTGACGCCGACTCGACGCTCGTACCGCAGACGCAAGAACGTCACCGTGCTGTCGCTGCTTCTCTTCCTCCTGACCCTGACCTTCGGCCCCACGCCGAGTTCCGCGGCCGGAAACGACTGGTGGATCCCGACCTCGCGCCCTGCCCCGGACGCCCGGATCAACATCACCGGTGAGCCGTTCACCGGCACCGATTCCGCGGGCGACGTACGCGGATTCGTCGACGCGCACAACCACCTGTTCTCCAACGAGGCCTTCGGCGGGCGGCTGATCTGCGGGAAGGTGTTCTCGGAGGCAGGTGTCGCCGACGCGCTCAAGGACTGTCCCGAGCACTACCCCGACGGCTCCCTCGCGATCTTCGACTACATCACCCACGGCGGCGACGGCAGGCACGACCCGGTCGGCTGGCCGACCTTCAAGGACTGGCCGGCGTACGACTCGATGACCCATCAGGCGAACTACTACGCCTGGCTGGAGCGGGCCTGGCGCGGCGGGCAGCGGGTGCTGGTCAACGACCTCGTCACCAACGGCATGATCTGCTCGGTCTACCCCTTCAAGGACCGCAGCTGCGACGAGATGACCTCCATCCGGCTGCAGGCGAAGCTGACGTACCAACTGCAGGACTACATCGACAGGATGTACGGCGGCCCCGGCAAGGGCTGGTTCCGGATCGTCACCGACAGCGCACAGGCCCGTGAGGTGATCAGGCAGGGCAGATTGGCCGTCGTCCTGGGCGTGGAGACCTCCGAGCCGTTCGGCTGCAAGCAGATCCTCGACATACCGCAGTGCAGCAAGGCCGACATCGACAAGGGCCTCGACGAGCTGTACGGGCTCGGCGTGCGCTCGATGTTCCTGTGCCACAAGTTCGACAACGCGCTGTGCGGCGTCCGCTTCGACTCGGGAGGCCTCGGAACGGCCATCAACGTCGGCCAGTTCCTGTCCACCGGCACCTTCTGGCAGACCGAGAAGTGCTCCGGACCCCAGCACGACAACCCCATCGGCACCGCCTCCTCCGCCGCGGCGAAGGACCTCCCGGCGGGCGTGGACGTCCCCACGTACGACTCCGACGCACAGTGCAACAAACGCGGACTCACCGACCTCGGCGCCTACGCCGTGCGCGGCATGATGAAACGCAAGATGATGCTGGAGATCGACCACATGAGTGTCAAGGCGGTCGGTCAGGCCCTGGACATCTTCGAGGCCGCCTCCTACCCCGGCGTGCTCTCCTCGCACAGCTGGATGGACCTGAACTGGACGGAGCGCGTCTACTCTCTCGGCGGCTTCGTCGCCCAGTACATGCACGGCTCCCAGGGGTTCGTCGCGGAGGCCGCCCGCACGAAGGCGCTGCGCGACAAGTACCACGTGGGCTACGGCTACGGCACCGACTTCAACGGCATCGGCGACCACCCGGCCCCCCGCGGCGCCGACGCCCCGAACAAGGTCACCTACCCCTTCAAGAGTGCCGACGGCGGCTCGGTCATCGACCGGCAGACCACCGGTGAGCGCACCTTCGACTTCAACACCGACGGTGCGGCCCACGTCGGCATGATCCCCGACTGGATCGAGGACATCCGTCTCAACGGCGGCCAGGGCGTGGTGAACGACCTGATGCGCGGCGCCGAGTCCTACCTCGACACCTGGGGAGCGACCGAGCAGCACCAGGCATCGGTCGACCTCGCCAAGGGCGCGGCCGCTACCGCCAGTTCGTCCGAGTGGAACCCGTTCACCAGCTATCAGCCGGGCCGGGCCGTCGACGGTGACGAGGGCACCCGCTGGGCGAGCGACTGGAGCGACGACCAGTGGTGGCAGGTCGACCTGGGCGCAACCCACCGGGTCGGCCGGGTCACACTGGCCTGGGAGCGCGCCTACGGCAAGTCGTACCGCATCGAACTCTCCACCGACGGCACCGACTGGCAGACCGTCTGGTCCACCACATCCGGCGACGGCGGCCTGGACACCGCCCGCTTCACCGGCACACCGGCCCGCTACGTCCGCATCCACGGTCTGCAGCGCGGCACCGACTGGGGATACTCGCTGTACGAAGTGGGCGTCCACAGCGCCTGAGGTCCGTCACCACCACCGAGGACGCACATGGCACGCATGCCGTCGGCCGAGCGGCGCAGACAGCTGACGGAAGCGGCGATCAGGGCGATGGCCCGGGACGGCGTCGCCAGGACGACGACCCGGTCCATCGCCGCCGAGGCGGGCGTGTCCCTGAGCGTCTTCCACTACTGCTTCGACTCCAAGCAGGCCCTGGTCGAGGCCGTCATCACCACCCTCACCGACCACTCGGTGACCGTGGTGAAGAAAGCCCTGCGGCCCAGGACCACGCTGGTGGAGACCGTCCGGGCCGGCTTCCAGGCGTACTGGGACCACGTCCGCTCCCACCCCGACGAGCACATGCTCACCTACGAACTCACCCAGTACGCCCTGCGCGAGCCGGGTTTCGAGCACCTGGCACGACGGCAGTACGAGCTGTACGGCGCCGCCTACACCGAGCTCCTCGACGGACTGCGCCGCACCATGGACCTTCAACTCGCCGTCCCGGCAACGGTGCTGGCCCGCTACCTGGCCGCCATGACCGACGGGCTGACCCTCAACTACCTCGTCCTCGGCGACGAATCGGCCTGGGCCGACATCCTCGACACGGTCACCACCCACATCGCCGGCCTGGTCCACGACGACGTTCGGCGGGCCTAGCCTCAGCAGATCCGGGGCAGTTGCTCGCCCAGCGGCATGTCCACGATGCGCCGGGCGCCGACCAGCGTCCGCAGGGTGACCCTCCCGCGCGGCCCCTCCTGCAGCACCTCGCCGATCCGCACCGCCTGCGCCCCCTCGGGCAGCGACCGCAGGGCGGCCAGCGCCCGTTCGGCCGCGCCGGCGTCGACGAAGGCGACCAGGCAGCCCTCGTTGGCGACGACCAGCGGGTCCAGGCCGAGCAGGTCGCAGGCGGAGGCCACCGCCTCCGGCACCGGGACGGCACTCTCCTCGATCTCCACGGCGACGGACGAGTCCCGGGCGATCTCGTTGAGTGCGGCGGCCAGCCCGCCCCGGGTCGGGTCGCGCAGCACATGGATCGTGGCACCCAGTGGTGCCAGGGCGCGCACCAGCCGGTGCAGCGGCCGCGTGTCGGAGGCGATGTCGCTCTCGAAGCCGAGCCCCTCACGGGTGCTCAGCACGGTCGTGCCGTGCAGCCCGACCGGCCCGGACAGCAGCACCACGTCGCCCGGCCGGGCCAACGCGGCCGACGGGCGCAGCAGTTCGTGCCGCTGACCCACGCCGGTGGTGTTGATGAACAGCCGGTCGGCCGCACCACGGCCCACGACCTTGGTGTCCCCGGTGATCACGGGCACGCCCACGTCCTGCGCCGCCTTGCCCAACGAGGCCATGACGGAGCGCAGTTCGGCCAGCGGCAGGCCCTCCTCGACGATCAGGGACACGGACAGGGCGAGCGGCCAGGCACCCCGCATCGCGAGGTCGTTGACCGTGCCGTGCACGGCGAGGGATCCGATGTCCCCGCCGGGAAAGGACAGCGGGCTGACGACGAAGCTGTCGGTGCTCATCACCAGGCCGGGATGACCGGGCAGCGGCGCGGCATCCTCCAGCGGGCCCGTGCCGCCGCCCACGGCGGGCAGCACGAGTCGGTCGAGCAGCTCCGCCGTCAGGCGTCCGCCGGCGCCGTGGCCCAGCAGGACGACCTCGTCCTCGTGGTTCGGGGTGGGGCATTGGATGCTCATGCCGTGCTCCTCGTCGGAGTGCGTCCGGCCGCGTGGTAGGCGGCGCAGGTGCCCTCGGACGACACCATCGGCGCGCCCAGGGGGTGGCGGGGGGTGCAGCGCGTCCCGTATGCCGCGCAGTCGGTGGGCAGCCTGGCCCCGGTGAGGATGGCGCCCGCGATGCACTCCGCGTCCTCGACGGGGCACAGCCCGCCCACGTCGAAGCGGTGGGCGGCGTCGAACCGCCGGTATTGTTCGGCGAGTTCGAGGCCGCTGTCGGGCAGCGCCCCGATGCCCCGCCAGGCCCGATCGGTGACCCGGAAGACCGTGCGGACGGCGTCCTGGGCGTCGGTGTTGCCGGACCGTCGCACGGCACGCACGTACTGGTTCTCCACCTCGGCCCGGCCGGCCTCCAGCTGCCGTACGGCCATCAGGATGCCTTCCAGGAGGTCCAGCGGCTCGAAACCGGTGACCACGATCGGTACGCGGTAGCGGGCGGCGATCGGCTCGTACTCGGTCCAGCCCATCACCGCGCACACATGCCCGGCCGCGAGGAACGCCTGCACCTCGCAGTCGGGGTCGTCGAGCAGCGCCGTCATGGCGGGCGGCACGAGCACATGGCTGACCAGCATCGAGAAGTTCGTCAGTCCGAGGCGGGCCGCATGCAGTACGGCCATCGCATTGGCCGGCGCGGTCGTCTCAAAGCCGACCGCGAGGAAGACCACCTCCCGGTCGGGCTGGTCGGCGGCCAGGCGTACGGCGTCCATCGGGGCGTAGACCACCCGTACGTCCGCGCCCCGGGCCCGCAGTGACAGCAGGTCGGTGTCCGTGCCGGGCACGCGCAGCATGTCGCCGAAGCTGGTGAGGATCACGCCGGACCGGGAGGCGATCGCCATGGCCCGGTCGAGGGTCTCCAGCGGGGTCACGCAGACCGGGCAGCCGGGTCCGTGGATCATCCGCATCCCGGCGGGCAGCAGCTCGTCGATGCCCTGGCGCACCAGCGTGTGGGTCTGCCCGCCGCACACCTCCATGATCCGCCAGGGCCGGGTGGCGGTCTGCCGCAGCTCGTCCAGCAGCCGCCGGGCGAGGACGGGATCGCGGTATTCGTCGAGGTACTTCATCGGCCCTCCGCGCGTGTCATCGATGCGTGAGATCGAGCCGGATGTCCACGACCCCCTCCACCGCCCGCACCGCCCGCGCCACCACAGGCACGAGCATCCGGTCGGGCAGGGAGCCGCCCAGTGTCACGACGCCCTCCTTCACGCCCACGGTCAGGGGAGCGGTGACCGGGAGCTGGCCCAGCACGCTGTGCCGGATCTCCTCGGCGATCTCCTCGTCGTCACGGAGGAAGACCTTCAGCAGATCACTGCGGCTGACCACACCCTGCAGCAGGCCGACCCCGTCCACGACGGGCAGCCGCTTGACGTGCCGGCGCGCCATGATCCGGGCGGCCTCGGCCAGCGAGGCGTCTGCGTGCACGGTCACGGCCGGGCTGCTCATCAGCTCGCCCGCGGTGATCGCGCCGGCCTTCCTCCGTACTTCCGGATCACCCTCCTCGGTGTCCCGGAACTCCTCCTTGGCCATCAGATCGGCCTCGGAGACCACCCCCACGACGCGGCCCTCGCCCGCCAGGACCGGCAGGGCGCTGACCTTCCACTGGTCGAGCAGTTCGACGATCTCCTTGAAGGGCGCCTCACTGCCGACGGCGACGACGGTGTGCGTCATCACATCGCTCACGGTGTACGGAGATTCAGGCATCGCAGCCTCCCGAAATGTCTTGCGAGGTGTCCGACGAGGTACGGACGACCGTCAGGTCGAGGAAGTGGGTGGAGCACGAGATGCATGGGTCGTGGTTGCGGATCGCCCGCTCGCACAAGGCCGTCAATTCGGCGTCGTCCAGGTCGCGTTCGCCGATCGCACGCTGGGTCTGCCGACGCAGGTCGTCCTCGATCGCACCCTGGTTCTGTGCCGTCGGCGGCACCAGCAGTGCACTCGTCACGAGACCGTCGGCGTCGAGTTCGTAGCGGTGATAGAGCAGCCCGCGGGGCGCCTCGGTGGCGCCGTGGCCGACGCCCGCGACCGGAGGGACGTCCGTGTACGGGTGTACGGGCGGCTCGTACGCCTCGATGATCCGCAGCGCCTCCGCGACGGCGTACACGCTCTCCACCGCCCGCACCAGGATCGACCGGAACGGATTGCGGCACACCGCGCCCTCGCGCGGATCGCCCAGCCCCGCCTCCACGGCCGCCTCCAGCGCCACCGGCGACAGCCGTGCACCGCCGATCGCGAACCTGGCGAGGGAGCCGGTGAGATGCAGCCGTCCGTCCAGCCGCGAGTGCAGCGCGGTGGAGTGCTCCACATGGGTCTCGGCGACATGCCCGGTGAACTCCCGCACCGGGAAGGAAGCGGTGGAGCCGTCCGCGCGCAGCACCGTCGGGGTGCCGCCCTCGATGGCGTACGTGTCCGCAGCGGCGAGCGCCAGCAGATCGGCCTCGACCTCGGCATCCGGGAACTCGAAGCCGGCCACCCAGCGCACGGTCTCCCACGCGTCGTCCAGCGCATGCTTCAACTGCTCGGCGAGCGGCCGCAGTTCGGCACGCGTCGGCAACCGGTGGAAGCCGCCCAGCCGTACGTTGACGGGGTGCACGGCCCGCCCGCCGATCAGCTCCATCAGGGAGTTGCCCGCCTTCTTGAGCCTGAGCCCGCGTTCGACCTCCGCCCGGTGGGTGCGGGCCAGCTCGATCGCGCTCGCACGGCCGAGGAAGTCCGGGGCGTGCAGCAGATAGATGTGCAGGACCTGGCTCTCGATCCACTCCCCGCAGTACAGCAGCCGGCGCAGGTCCCGGATCACCGGGTCGACCGTCACCCCGCACGCGTCCTCGATCGCCGCGCACGCGCTCATCTGGTACGCCACCGGGCAGATCCCGCACACCCGCGCCGTGATGTCCGGCGGCTCGGTGTACGAACGCCCGCGCAGGAACGCCTCGAAGAAGCGCGGCGGTTCATAGATCTCCAGCCGTGCGTCGGTGACCGTGCCGTCGTGCACCTTGAGACGCAGGGCGCCCTCGCCCTCGACCCGGGACAGCGAGCCGACGTGCAGGACACGGGATCCGCGATGCGTCACTTGCCCAACTCCTCGTCGAAAGCAGCCGTGTTGAAGGTGTGCAGGAACCGCACCACGTCGTCCTCGTCGAGGCCGTCGCGGCGCAGCAGCGGGATCAGCGCGGGCAGGTTCACCGACCCGGACGGACCGAAGCAGCCGAAGCAGCCGCGGTGGTACGCCGGACAGAGCGCTCCGCACCCGGCGTGCGTGACGGGGCCGAGGCACGGCGTGCCGTGGGCGACCGTCACACAGACCGTGCCACGCCCCTTGCACTCGAAGCACACGCTGTGGTTCGGCACGTCCGGCGTGCGGCCGGCGAGGAACGCGGTGATCACCTCGATGAGCTGCCTGCGGTCGATCGGGCAGCCGCGCAGCTCGAAGTCGACGTCCACATGGGCCGAGACGGGGGTGGAGGTGGCGAGGGTGGAGATGTACTCGGGGTGCGCGTAGACCGTGCGCCGGAACTCGTCGACGTCCGCGAAGTTCCTGAGGGCCTGGATGCCGCCGGCCGTGGCGCACGCCCCGATGGTCACCAGGCGGCGCGAGGCGGCGCGGATCGTCCGGATGCGCTCGGCGTCCTCGGCCGTGGTGATCGAACCCTCGACGAGGGAGAGGTCGTAAGGGCCCGGATCCACCGCGCTGGACGCCTCCAGGAAGTGCGAGATGTCCACCTCGCCGGCCAGCGCCAGGAGTTCGTCCTCGCAGTCCAGCAGGGTGAGCTGGCAGCCGTCGCAGGAGGCCAGCTTGAACACCGCGAGCCGGGGCCTGGTCTTCGTGGCGGTCATCTCACAACTCCCTTACGGAGAGCAGGGGTTCCGCGCATTCCCAGTCCACGACGGGACCCGCCCGGCACACCAGCAGCGGACCGAGCTGACAATGGCCGCAGTGTCCGGTCGCGCAGCGCATGTTCCGCTCCAGCGAGACCTGGATGCGGTCGCGGGGCACCCCGCGGTGCGCGAGTTCGCGGGACGTGGCCCGGATCATCGGCTCAGGACCGCACACGTACGCCGTCGTCTCCTCCGGCGAGAACTGCGCCCGCCCGAGCAGCTGGGTGACCACGCCGACATCGCCCCGCCAGTCGACCTCGGGCCGGTCCACCGTCACGCCGGTGTACGCGGTGGCCCAACTCGCCACCTCGGCGCGGGCGATCAGATCGCTCGGGGTGCGCGCACCGATCAGGACGTTCACGCGCCCGTACGCGGCCGGCTCGGCCAGCACCGCCAGGATCAGCGGCCGCAGCGGGGCGAAACCGATACCGCCCGCCACGATCACGACGTCACGGCCGCGTGCCCGCGCCGACTCCCAGCTGGTGCCGTAGGGACCGCGGATGCCGAGGACGTCGCCGACCCGGGCCGCGCACAGCCCGTCGGAGACCGCGCCAACCGAGCGAACGGTGTGCGCGAGACCGCCGGTGGCCTGCACGGAGCTGACCGACACCGGAATCTCGCCACGGCCGAACGCGTGCACCATCGCGAACTGCCCCGGCAGGAAGTCGGGGAGTGCGGTGGCCACCGGTTCGAACCGCAGCGTGACCGTGTCGGCGGTCTCCGCCCGGCGGGCGACCACCCGGTGGGGTACCGGCACGGCGGTCATCGCTCGTCCCTCGTGTCGTAGATGCCGTACAGGTCGACCAGCCGGGCGCGGGCCGCATTCAGGCGGTGGGCCAGCACCCGGCCCACCCAGTGCTCCACGACACGCCCGAACCCGGGGTCGTCCAGGCACATCAGACGGACGGCGACGGCGTCGAACTCGTAGGCCTGCAAGGGCGTGACGGCCCCCGCGCCGAGCTGCCACACGAACGGCTCGTACAGCCAGGACCAGCCGAGGAGATCGCCGACGCCGAGAGTCTCGACGACCGGCGGGCGGCGGCCGGGAACGTGGATGTCGAGGGCGGCCGTCCCACCGCGGATGATCCAGAACCGGTTCGCGTGCCCGCCCTCCTCGAAGAGGCGGCTGCCCTGCGGGAAGCCGACCTCGCGGCCGACCCGCAGCAGCCGCTCGCGGTGCTCGGCGGGCAGGGCGTGGTTCATGCGCAGGGCGATCGACGGGGGCATCAGTCCGACTCCGTTTCGCGTTCGGCCTGCAGTGCGGCCACTTCCTCCGTGATGTCGATGCCGGCCGGGCACCAGGCGATGCAGCGCCCGCAGCCCACGCATCCGGTGGTGTCGAACTGGTCGTGCCAGGTCGAGAGCTTGTGGGTCAGCCACTGCCGGTAGCGGCTGCGGGGCGAGTGGCGCACCGAGCCGCCGTGCAGATACGAGAAGTCCAGGTCGAAGCAGGAGTCCCAGCGCTGCCAGCGCTCGGTGTGGTCACCGGTCAGATCGGTGACCTCCTCCGTGGTGGTGCAGAAGCAGGTCGGGCAGACCATGGTGCAGTTACCGCAGGTCAGACAGCGCTCCGCCACGTCGTTCCAGCGTTCGGCGTCCAGGCTCGCGCCCATCAGGGAGCGCAGGTCGACCGGGGGCAGCGAGCGGCCCATCCGGTCGCGGGCCGCGTCCACCGAGGCGCGGGCGGTGGCCTCCGTGACCAGGTCCGCGCCGTGGTGCGGAACCTGCTCCAGCAGCCGGGCGCCTTCCTCGCTGCCCACGCGCACCAGGAAACGGTGCCCGGCCTCGTCGACCACCTCGGTGAGCGCCAGGTCGTAGCCGGGGTCGGCGGCGGGCCCACCGCCCGTGGAGATGCAGAAGCAGGTCGCGCCGGGCTCCGTGCACTCGGCGGCGATCAGCAGCGCGCCTCGGCGCCGCTTCCCGTAGCCGGTGTCCTCGTACCGGCCGCCGGTCAGCACGCGGTCCTGGATGGCGATGGCCCGCAGGTCACAGGGCCGGACACCGAGGAAGGCGTACGCCGGGGCCGCGGGTTCGTGCGCGGTGAACGTCACGTCGCCCTGCGGCGTCCGGTCGGCACTCCACAGCCGCTCCCGGGACGGGTGCAGGAAGTTCTTCCAGGACTGCGGGCCCGCGCTGTGCGCGAAGGCGGCGCCGTCCTCGCGCGGCACCAGCCGGTACCGCCCGGCCTCCAGCTCGACACCCCAGCCGTACGGCAGCGCATCCGCCGAATCCAGCTCGGACAGCACGATCGCCCCGTCACGGACGGTCGGCCCGACGACAGTCCGTCCGTCCGCCACCAGCACCGCGACCAGGGCACTGAGCCCGTCCCGATCGAGGACGGCCGGGGCTGCGCTCATGTCGCTCCTCCTCGTCGCTGGCTCCACTTTCAGCTTCTGACGGCGCCGCCACCTGAGGCAGGGGCCAACTGGCCCAGCCGCACAAGCCGACCGGACCCGCAACGCCCCGAAAGGGTGCGGGGCACCGATGTGCGGCTCCACCGCGTGGGCGCACCCAGCCACAGCCGCCACAGACGACCTGCGGCCGGCACGTGGGCTGCGGCCGTACGTGGCTTGCGGGCGCCTGCCGGATGCAGCGCCGGGCCGAGCGTGGCTCGCGGCGCCCTCGCCCCGCGCCGCGGCCGGCACGTGGGCTGCGGCCGGTAGGTGGGCTCGGCCGGCATGTGGCTTGCTGGCTCGCCAGGCAGTGTGCCTGGCGAGCGCCCGCTGGATGCAGCGCCGGGCCGAGCGTGGCTCGCGGTGCGTCCGGCGCGTGCGGTGGCCGGCACGTGGCTTGCGGCCGAGACGCGGCCTGCCGCCCACCGCTCTGCCGGCCGAGCGCTAGGGAAGGGCCTCGCCCAGTTCCCCCTCGACGGCCCCCGCCATGGCCCGCAGCACGTCCAGCGTCCGCCGAGCCTCCGCCTCGTCGACCAAGGTGATCGCAAATCCGACGTGCACGATCACGTACGCCCCCACATCCGCCTCGGGCGTGCAGCTCAGACAGACCTCGCGCCGGATCCCGCCGAAATCCACCGTGGCCATGCGCAGCCCCGCGTCGTCGTGGGTCTCCAGGACCCGTCCCGGGATGCCCAGGCACATGTGCGCTCACCTCTCCCCGGCCAGGCGTGCGGCAGCGACCGCCGCCTGGCCGTAGCTGATGCCGCCGTCCCCGACCGGAACCTGACCGCCGACCAGCACCCGCAGCCCCTGCGCGTGCAGCCGCCGCCGCACCTCCGTCAGCAGACGGCGGTTGACGAAGCAACCACCGCCGAGACACACAGTGCGCGGCGCGCCCTCGGCCACGGCCCGCGCGACGAGCTCCGCGGTGACGATCCCGAGCGTCACATGGAAGGCCGCGGCCAGCCGGGCCACCGGCTCCCCGTCCAGCCGCCGCTGCAGCAGATCGGCCAGCGTCGGCGTGGAGTCGTACACCCACAGGCCCTGCGCCCGGACCACCCGATGCGCCAGGGCCGCGGCGTGCCCGGCGCCCGCGGCCGCTTCGAGAAGGACGGCCGCTTCGCCCTCGTAGCCGGCCCGGTCGCACAGCCCCAGCAGCGCGGCGGCCGTGTCGAACAGTCGTCCGGCGCTGGAGGCGCGTGGGCAGTTCACGCCCCGGGCGACCATCGCGCGCACGGCCGCAGGCTCGGCCGGATCGAGCCGGTCCGTGAAGACCCGGGTGAGCCAGGGATACGGGCGCGGGGAGCCCAGCGCCTCGGCGCCGAACAGATGGCCCAGTGCCGCGCGGGAAGGATGGCGTACCGCCGCGTCGCCGCCGGGCAGAGGCGCGGTCGCGAACCTGCCCACGCGACGGTAGCCGCTCAGATCGGCGACGAGGATCTCGCCGCCCCACAGGGTGCCGTCGTCGCCCAGCCCCAGGCCGTCGTAGGCGACACCGAGGAAGTGTCCCCGCACGCCGTGCTCGGCCGCGCAGGCGGCCACGTGCGCGTGATGGTGCTGCACCGGAATGCGGCGCAGCGGCTGCGCCTCGGCCCACTGCGTGGACAGATACCCGGGGTGCAGGTCGTGGGCGAGGACCGCCGGTTCGATGCCGGTGAGCCCCTTGAGGTGCTCGTACGAGGCCAGGAACGCTTCGTGGGCGGCCACATCGGCCAGGTCTCCGGTGTGCGGGCCGAGATGGGCCCGGCCGTCCGCGGCCAGGGTGAAGGTGTGCTTGAGCTGGGCACCGGCCCCGGCGACCGGTTCACACACGGACAGCGGCAAGGGGGCGGGAGCGAGCCCGCGGGCCCGGCGGACCGTGATCCGGATCCTCCCGGCGAACTGCACCACCGAGTCGTCGTAGCGGGAGCGGATCGGCCGGTCGTGGGTGAGGAAGCCGTCCGCGACACCGGCCAGCGTGCGCCGGGCCCCGGCGTCGTCGACGGCGATCGGCTCGTCGCTGAGGTTGCCGCTGGTCACCACGAGGGGGCGGGCCGGCTCGTCGAGGAGCAGGTGGTGCAGGCCGGTGGTGGGCAGGAACAGTCCCACGCGGGTCAGACCGGGGTGCACCTCGTGGGCGAGCGGGGCGGTGCCGTGCCACCGGCGCCGGGCGAGCAGCACCACCGGGCGCTCCGGGGACATCAGGGCCTGTTCCTCCGTGGCGCCGATCTGTGCCAGGCGGGCGGCCGTGCCGAGGTCGCGGACCATGACGGCGAACGGCTTTGTCGGCCGGTGTTTGCGGCGCCGCAGCTCCGACACGGCCGCCGGATCGCCCGCGTCGCACACGAGCTGGTAGCCGCCCAGACCTTTCAGCGCGACGATCCCGCCGGACTCGACGGTCTTCACCGCTGCTCGCAGCGCCTCTTCTCCGCGCAGGTCCGCCCAGGCCAGCCGGGGACCGCAGGCGGGGCAGGCGACGGGCTCGGCGTGGAAGCGCCGGTCGCCCGGATCGGCGTACTCGGCTGCGCACCGGGCGCACAGCGGGAAGCGGCGCATGGTGGTACGGATCCGGTCGTAGGGCAGTTCCTCGATGATCGTGGCGCGCGGCCCGCAGTCCGTGCAGTTGATGAACGGGTAGCGGTGGCGACGGTCGCGGGGGTCGTGCAGCTCGGCCAGGCAGGCTTCGCAGATCGCCGCGTCGGGCGGGATCTCACGAGGCGACGCGTCCACACCGACGGGCGCGCTGTGTCGTACCCGGAAACCCCGGCCGTACGCCTGCTCAGGTGTGCCCTCGCCGCTCAGCCGGACGCGGCGCACCCGGGCAAGGGCCGGTGCGTCGGTGCGCAGCCGGGCCGCGAACTCGTCGATCGTGCCCAGCGGTCCGGCGACCTCGCCCTCCACATGCCCGTCGACATTGGCCACCCAGCCGTCCAGGCCGAGCGCGGACGCGGTGCGGTACACGAACGGGCGGAAGCCGACGCCCTGGACGATCCCCTCCACATGGAAGCGCCGCACGGTCATGCCGGCCTCCCGGCCGCGGTCTCCTGGTACCGGTCGAGCTCGGACTCGACGGCCCGGACGAGGGGTTCCACGGCGTCCTCGACGGCGGGGGAGAGGCCGGTGCCCAGCGCGCTCTCGGCGCCCTCCACCGCGTACACGACGAGGTGCGCGGGCAACACGCCCAGAGCGCGGGCGAGTTCGACGGCCTCGCCGAGGCCGAGGCCGTGCGAGCTGGTCGTCGGCGGCTGCGCCAGGAGGCCGCCCGCGAGTTCGAGGCGGTGTACCCGGCCGGGCATGCCCGGGTGGGCATGGGCGGCGTCCACGACCACCGCGAGATCCGCGCCCTCCCACAGCCCGATCAGCCGTCCGGGCTCGCCGTCGCAGGTGGCGAGCACGGTCCCCGGCGGCAGTGGCCGCTGCGCGGCCCGCTCCCGCAGCCGGGCGAGGACGACCCAGCCCACGCCGTCGTCGCGCCGGAACTCGTTGCCGACGCCGATGACGGCGATCCGAGTACGCGTCCTCATGGTCCTCACCTTGCGCCGGCGCCATCCGGCCCCACAGGGGCCGAACGACCCAGGCGCGGGGGCCGACCCTCCCCTGATCATGCGGGGACGACGGCCACCGGGCTACGGGAGCGCTCCAGCAGCTCCCGGAGGGTGGCACCGGGGGCGGAACGCCGCCCGACCACCACCAGCTCGGCACCTTCCGAGGCGTGGACCAGGGCCTCCACCGGGGGGAACAGCATGACGTCCTCGAGGACATCGACGTCGGGGTACTTCGCGCGCCACGGCTGCAGCACGTCGGACAGCAGCTGCACCTCCTGGTCCTCCCAGGTGGCGCGGTCCTCCTCCAGCACGGGGAAGGGCGAAGCGGCGGCGGACGCGGGCAGCTTCCAGGCGTACACCGCACGCAGCCGTGCACCGCGCAGCCGGGCTGCCTCGAAGGCGAAGTCGAGCGCGCCGCCGAACGGGTCCCGGACGTCGACGCCGACGGTCACTCCGGCGGACGGGCGCGGCGGAGGCTGGTCGACGAGCGGGCCGGGGACCAGGACCACCGGCGCGGCGGACCCCTCCGCCAGGGCCGCGGCGGTGGCGCCCACCGTGCTCCCCGCGCCACCGTCCTCGCCGCGCAGGCCGAGGACGACAAGCTCCGCCTCCGCGCCCACGGCGCGCAGTACCGGGGCGGGCATCCCGGTGTGGCTCTCGCCGCTCACCCGCAACGCCGGGTGCCGCTCGACGAGTTCGGTCTCCACGTGGTCCGCCACGGCCGCCGGACGGTACGGCCACTGCTCCACCGGGTCCAAGGGGGCCGGTGGTACCACGTGCACCACCCGCAGGGGCAGTCCGCGCAGCAGCGCCTCGCGTGTCGCCCACTCGGCCGCGGCACGGCTGCATACAGACCTGTCGACACCGGCGATGATCACTCGTTGCATGGTGTGCCGCCTTCCGAGCGGGGATCTTCCCACCCTCGCCGCCCGCCCCGGGCGTGCGCAGGGGCCGAACGGACCCGGTTGGAGACCTGGCGGCCCATACCCGCCGGTAGGCCACGGTACGAAGCTGGCAGCGAGGAGCAGACCGAGCGCAGGAGGTGCGCACCATGCTTCCGCCTGTCATCGCCGGAGTCGACGGATCCGCCGAGAGCCTCGCAGCCGCCGAGTGGGCCGCCCGGGAGGCGGTACGCCGCGACCGGCCGCTGCGGCTCGTGCACGCCTGGAACTGGCATCCCCGTCAGGAGGACGGCGAGATCGCCACCGCAGCACAGCGCCACCTCGCACAGCGGTCCCTGCGTCAGGCGGAGGACCGTGTCCGCCGCACCTGCCCCGCCGTGAAGCTCGACCAGGAGCAGGTCGAGGGCCCCGCGACCGCCGCCCTGCTGAAGGCGGCCGAACACGCCGACTTGCTGGTGGTGGGTTCGCGCGGTCTCAGCGGCTTCACCGGGTTCCTGGTCGGTTCGGTTGCACTGGGTGTGGTGGCGGGGGCCGGCAGGCCCGTCGTCCTCGTCCGGTCCGGCGAGGAGGCCGCCGACGAGCATCTGCCGGACGACGACGGTGCCGAGTCCACCCGCACCGGGTACCGGGACGTCGTCCTCGGCATCGACCTCGCCGACCCCTGCGACGAGGTGATCGAGTTCGCCTTCGAGGAGGCCCGGCTGCGGCGCTCGCGGCTGAAGGTCGTGCACGCCTGGCAGCAGCCCTCACCGATCGGGCTCGGCTCCGGGGACATCGGCCTGGTGAAACGTCCGGACCGGGCCGAGGAGTGGCTCGGCTTCCTGACCGCCGTCCTCCAGGTGTGGCGCGAGAAGTACCCCGAGGTGCGGGTCGTCGAGACCGTGACCGAGGGCCGCGCGGCCTCCGTGCTCGTGCGGGCCGCGTCCGGCGCGAGCCTGCTCGTCGTGGGCCGGCGCAGGACCGGGCGGCCCACCGTCCCCCGTACCGGCCCGGTCGCCCACGCCGCCATCCACCACGTCGGCTGCCCCGTGGCCGTCGTACCCCATGACTGAGAGGCCGCGATGACCAAGCCGACGAAGTACGTGTACGGGTTCGCCGAGGGCGGCCGCGACATGGCCGGCCTGCTCGGCGGCAAGGGTGCCGGACTCGCCGAGATGACCCGGATCGGCCTGCCCGTCCCGCCCGGGTTCACCGTCACCACCGACGCCTGCAAGGTCTATCTGGCAACGGGCGAGGAACCGCCCGAACTCGGCGTCGAGGCGGCCCAGGCCCTGGCCGGCCTGGAGCGGGTCATGGGACGGACCCTCGGCGCCCCCGACGACCCCCTGCTGGTGTCCGTGCGCTCGGGCGCCCGCTTCTCCATGCCCGGAATGATGGACACCATCCTCGACATCGGGCTCAACGACCAGTCCGTCAACGGGCTCGCCAAGGCATCAGGGCAGGAGCGGTTCGCCTGGGACTCCTACCGCAGGCTCATCCAGATGTTCGGACACACCGTGATGGGCGTGGAAGGCGACCTGTTCGAACAGGCCATCGCCGCGCTCCCCCAGTCTCGACTTCGCTCGACCGGGGGGACCGCCATGGCGGACGACCACGACCTCGACGTCGGCGAACTCGCGGCGCTCACCGAGGAGTTCAAGGCGATCATCCGCAAGGAGACCGGTGAGGACTTCCCGCAGGACCCGGCCGACCAGCTCGCCCGCGCCGTCCGTGCGGTCTTCGACTCCTGGAACACCGAACGCGCCCACGTCTACCGCCACCGCGAACACATCCCGGAGGACCTCGGCACCGCCGTCAACGTGCAGGCCATGGTCTTCGGCAACCTTGGCAACGACTCCGGCACCGGTGTCGCCTTCACCCGCGACCCCGCCACCGGAGAACGCGGCATGTACGGCGACTATCTGCCCGACGCGCAGGGCGAGGACGTCGTCGCAGGCGTGCGCGACGCGCTGCCCCTGCGCGAGCTCAGGTCGCTCGACCCCCGCGCCTACGTCGAGCTCGGCGACCACCTGCGCACCCTTGAGAAGCACTATCGCGACCTGTGCGACGTCGAGTTCACCGTCGAACGCGGCAAGCTGTGGATCCTGCAGACCAGGGTGGGCAAGCGCACCGCCGAGGCCGCCTTCCGCATCGCGCACGACCTGCGCGAGGAAGGCACGATCAGCGCCGACGAGGCGCTGGTCCGTGTGAACGGCGCCGAGCTGACCCGGCTGATGTTCCCCCGCTTCGACGTGAAGACCACCGACGTACCGCTCGCCCACGGCGTGCCCGCCTCGCCGGGCGCCGCGGTCGGCGCCGTCGTGTTCGACTCCACCGAGGCCGTACGGCGTGCCGCGGCCGGCGAGCAGGTGGTCCTCGTCCGCCGCGAGACGACCCCCGACGACCTGCCCGGCATGATCGCCGCACAGGCCGTCCTGACCAGCCGCGGCGGCAAGACCAGCCATGCCGCGGTCGTCGCGCGCGGCATGGGCAAGGTGTGCGTGTGCGGCGCGGAGGAACTGGCCGTGGACCTGCTCGCGCGGCAGTTCACCGCTCCGTCCGGCGCCGTGGTCCGCGAGGGCGACGTCGTCTCCGTCGACGGCACGGCGGGCACCGTGCACCTCGGCGCCCTGCCGCTCACCGCCTCCCACGTCGGACGCGCCCTGGAGACCAAAACCGCCACGGACACGCTCACCGATGCCGTGCTGGGCGCTCTCGCCCGCGCCGACTCGGGGCGCCGCCTGCAGGTGCGGGCCAACGCCGACACACCCGAGGACGCCGTCCGTGCCCGCGCGCTGGGCGCGCAGGGGATCGGTCTGTGCCGCACCGAGCACATGTTCCTCGGGGAGCGCAGGGAACTGGTCGAGGCGATGATCCTGGCCCGCGACGACCTCGCACGCGAACGGGCCCTGGACGCCCTGCTGCCGCTGCAACGGGCCGACTTCACGGCCATCCTCGAGGCGATGGACGGGCTGCCGGTGACGATCCGGCTGATCGACCCGCCGCTGCACGAGTTCCTGCCCGACCGCACCGAACTGGCCGTGCGCCTGGCCCGCACCGAGCACCCGGACCCGCACGAAAGGGAACTGCTCGCCGCCGTGGAGCGGATGCACGAGCAGAACCCCATGCTGGGTCTGCGCGGGGTGCGCCTGGGCCTGGCCGTGCCGGGCCTGATGGCCATGCAGGTGCAGGCGATCGCCGAAGCGGTGGTCGAGCGGCTGCGGGACGGCGGCACCCCGCGCGCCGAGATCATGATCCCGCTGGTCGGCACGGTCGAGGAACTGAGGCTGGCCCGCTCCGAGGCGGAACTGGTGCTCGGCGAGGTCGAGACCGAGACCGGTCTGAGGCTCGACTGCCCGATCGGCACGATGATCGAGCTGCCGCGCGCCGCGCTCACCGCCGGACGCATCGCCGAGGCGGCCGACTTCTTCTCCTTCGGCACCAACGACCTCACCCAGACCACCTGGGGCCTGTCCCGCGACGACGCGGAGGCGTCGTTCTTCCCGCTCTACATCGACAAGGGCGTCTTCTCCGTGTCGCCCTTCGAGACCATCGACCAGGAGGGCGTCGGCCGTCTCGTGGAGCTGGGTGTCGAGGCGGGCCGTGCCGTCAACCCCCGCCTGGAGACCGGGGTGTGCGGGGAGCACGGCGGCGACCCCGACTCGATCCACTTCTTCCACCGTGTGGGACTGGACTACGTCTCGTGCTCGCCGTTCCGGATCCCGGCGGCCCGGCTGGAGGCGGGCCGCGCGGCCCTGATGGACACCACCGCGTCCAGCGACAGCCGGTGACGCGTGCGCCGGGGCTGCCGTGGGTGGTGACCGACGTCGAGGTTCGGCGGACTCGCCGCCAACCGGTCGACCTCCGTGGCGGGTCGAGGGTCGACCGCCCCGGCCGCTGAGACCATACGCGCATGGCACCACGGGAAAGCGGATCCGAGAGTTCGGCAGCCACACGGGTCGTCCTGCTGACACTCGCGTCCGGCCAGTTCCTGATGGCACTGGACAGTTCTGTCATGAACGTCTCGATCGCGACGGTGGCCGACGACGTGGGCACGACGGTGACCGGGGTCCAGGGCGCGATCACCGCCTACACCCTTGTGATGGCGATGTTCATGATCCCCGGCGGCAAGGTCGGCGCGCTGATCGGTCACAAACGCGCCTTCATGACCGGCTGTGTCATCTACGGGTGCGGATCCCTGACCACGGCGCTGGCACCGAACCTGCCGGTGCTCCTGGTCGGCTGGTCGCTCCTGGAGGGCCTCGGTGCGGCGCTCATCCTGCCCGCGATCGTGGCGCTCGTCGCCGGCAACTTCGCCGTCGAACGCCGTCCCGCCGCCTACGGGCTGGTCACAGCCGCAGGAGCCGTTGCGATCGCCCTCGGTCCGCTCGTCGGAGGTGTCGCGACCACATATTTCTCCTGGCGCTGGGTGTTCGCCGGTGAAGTCGCCATCGTTCTCGCCATCCTGGCCCTCGGCCGCCGTGTCGCCGACGCACCGACCGGAAGCCGCTCCCGCATCGATCTGGTCGGCACGGCGCTGTCCGCAGCCGGGCTCGGGATCTTCGTCTACGGCGTACTCCGCTCGGACGAATGGGGCTGGTTCCAGCCGAAGCCCGACACGCCCTCCTGGCTCGGGGTCTCACTGGTCGTCTGGCTGTTGCTGGCGGGACTGCTCCTCATCTGGCTGTTCCTCCGCTGGGAGGCACGCCTCGCGGAGAGGCGCAGGGAACCACTCGTGGACCCCGGTCTCCTGCAGAACCGGCAACTCACCGGCGGGCTCACGATGTTCTTCTTCCAGTACTTCGTGCAGATGGGGGTCTTCTTCGTCGTACCCCTCTACCTGTCGGTGGCCCTCGGCCTGTCCGCACTCAAGACCGGCGCCCGCATCCTGCCGCTCTCGCTGACGCTGCTGGCCGCCGCGGTCCTCATCCCGCGCTTCCTCCCGGATGTCTCGCCGCGGCGGGTGGTGCGGCTCGGGATCCTCTCGCTGTTCGCGGGAGCGGTGGTCCTGATGGCCGCGCTCGACGCCGACGCCGGTGCAGAAGTCGTCACCGTTCCCCTCCTGCTGATCGGGCTGGGCATGGGCGCGCTGGCGTCCCAGCTCGGCTCGGTCACCGTTTCCGCGGTGCCGGACGAGCGGAGTGCGGAAGTGGGCGGCGTCCAGAACGCGGTCACGAACCTGGGCTCATCGATCGGTACGGCACTGGCCGGGTCGGTACTGATCGCCGCGCTGACCAGTTCGTTCCTCGCCAACGTCGAGCAGAACCCCGAGATCCCGGCCCAGGTCAAGAGCCAGGCGAGCGTCGAACTCGAAAGTGGCGTGCCCTTCCTGTCGGACGCTCAGCTCACGGCGGCTCTCGACGAGGCGGGCACGAGCACGAAGGTGACCCGGGCCGCGCTGGACGCGAACGCCGCCGCACGGCTGGACGGCCTGCGTGCCGCACTCGCGATCCTCGCCCTCACCTCGCTCCTCGCGCTGTTCTTCACCAACCGGATCCCGAGGACTCAGCCCCGCTCGACGTAGCCGCCGGCGGGCGGACGTTCACCGAGTCCGTCAACCTGGTGTGGGTTCCATCGGCGCTCTACGGGCGTTCGAACATCTGGAGGACACC
The DNA here is from genome assembly GCF_040682555.1 of Streptomyces sp. NPDC051172. Lineage (NCBI taxonomy): Bacteria > Bacillati > Actinomycetota > Actinomycetes > Kitasatosporales > Streptomycetaceae > Streptomyces > Streptomyces sp. NPDC051172. Next base: position 19,943 of record NZ_JBFBBE010000031.1, on the reverse strand, counting down.
GCCGGAGCAGGCGGGGCCGGCCGTGGCAGACCTCGACCAGGGCGAGATGCCCGGAGGCGAGGACCAGGGTGCCTGCGAACAGGAGGAAAACGCTCAGCCAGTCCACCCGCGTGGGCTGGAAGCTCCACCAGCGCCGGAGGCGGCCAACCAGCGCCCTGCCGCCGATCACGTGACGGGGCGCGTTGATCACCTGGAGCAGCGAGGCGTACCCGCCCGTGTTGAAGAACAGTCCGCGGCACGGACGTGCCGCCCGCCCGCCTCACCCGGTGGGCGCAGGGTGAGCACACCGCGGCGCCGCGCGGGCCGCGACTCCCAGACCGCCCCGCCGCCTCCGGTCACGCGTCAGGTGAGCCGGGTGGTGAACGGGCCGACGCCCTCGGCGTGCTGCTCCCGCTGCTCCACGATCCGAGCCTGGGCCGCTGGGCAGGCCGTCTCCCGGGCGAAACGCCCACCCGGTCCCGCGCCCAGGGGCAGTCGGCCCCGCCGGCCCGCGTGAGGGTGGGCGCTGCCGGGCCGGATGCCGGCCCCGCCTTGGTGAGAGGGGCGGCCGGACCACCTGGAGCCTCCGTCCACCCCTGCCCACCTGCAAGCCGTCCTGGCCGTCAGTGGTGAAAGCCGGTACGGTCCGCGTCGCGAGGGTGGCCCTCATCGAGGTGCTTGATCGCTCTACGCATGTCGTCGGCGAGGAGCTCGACTTCGTCGCGGTCGACGCCGTGCCGGACCAGGACCCGCTGGATGACCGTCTCCTGGCGGTTCGGCGGCAGCGGATAGGAAGGCACCTGCCAGCCGCGCATCCGCAGCAGGTCGGAGAGGTCGTAGAGGCTCCAGCTCGTCGCCGCCGGGTCGGTCAGCGTGTAGGAGACGGCCGGGAGTGCCTCTGCGCCGTCGTAGAGGAGTGTGAAGGGGCCCATGTCCGTGATCAGGCGGGCCAGGTGCTGCGCGGTGTCGGCGCAGGTCTGGTAGACCCGTCGGTACCCCTCACGGCCGAGGCGCAGGAACATGAAGTACTGGCTCACGACCTGGCCGCCGGGGCGGGAGAAGTTCAGCGCCAGGGTCGGCATGTCGCCGCCCAGGTAGTCGACGTGGAAGACCAGGTCCTTTGGCAGGGCGGACTTGTCGCGCCACAGTGCCCAGCCCACGCCGAGCGGTGCCATGCCGTACTTGTGGCCGGAGGCATTGATGGATGCCACTCGGGGCAGTCGGAAGTCCCAGGCCAGATCGGGGTGGAGGAACGGCGCGATGAATCCGCCGGAGGCCGCGTCGACGTGCAGCGGAACGTCGAGGCCCGTCTCCGCCTGCAGGCGGTCGAGCTCGGCCGCGATCTCTGCGACCGGCTCGTAGGTGCAGGTGTAGGTGACGCCGAGGATCGCGACGACGCCGATGGTGTTCTCGTCGACGTACTCGCGCAGCTGGTGCGGTTGCAGGCCGGTCGCCTCCGGCTCGACCGGGATCTGCCGCAGCTCCACGTCGAAGTACCGGGCGAACTTCTCCCAGCACACCTGCACCGGCCCGCACACGAGGTTCGGGCGGTCGGTGGACAGCCCGGCGGCCCGTCTTCGGTCGCGCCAGCGCCATTTCAGGGCGAGGCCGCAGAGCAGGGCGGCCTCGCTGGACCCCGTGGTCGAGCACCCCACCGCGTTTGCATCGCCACCGGTGCCGGTCCGCGCGTGCCAGAGGTCGGCGAGGATGTTGACGCAGCGCGACTCGATCTCCGCCGTCTGCGGGTACTCGTCCTTGTCGACGATGTTCTTGTCCAGACACAGGTCCATCAGGCGGCGGACCTCGTCGTCGGTCCAGGTGGTACAGAAGGTGGCCAGGTTCTGCGCGGCGTTGCCGTCCAGGAGCAGCTCGTTGCGCAGCAGCTGGAAGACCACGGGCGGCGCCGAGGAGAACTCCGGCATCGACCGCTTGGGCAGGGGCCGCTCACTGAGGGGCGAGGCGAAGATGTCGACGGCCGGATCGGCCGCCGGCTGCTGGGCGTTGTGCAGGGCCACCAGTCACCTCACGTATCGGTCTCGGATCCGCATCAGACGCTACGGATCGGCTGCGGGTTCGGCATGAGGGCGTAGGCCATCTCGGGTCAGCGTGGCGGCGGGCTATGAATGGCGGAATGGATAACATTGTCAGGTTATGGGTTGAATCGCCTCTCGTGTCCTGACCTCAGGAGGACCCCATCACCGGGACGAGATCGGCAGCGGCCGTGTCCGCGCCGGGGAACCAGCCTCCTGAGGCCGACCAACTGCAGAAGATGCTGCGCCGCCCCGAATACCGCAGGACGATGGTGTTCTGCGGGCTGATCGGCGTTCCGGTGGCGCTGCTCGCCTTCTGGTTCCTCGTGGCGCTCCACCAGCTGGAGCAGCTGATCTGGACCGACTGGCCCAAGGACCTGGGCTGGAAGCAGACGCCCTGGTGGTGGGCGCTGCCCCTGATGGCGGTGGCCGGGTTGACCGTGGGTCTGGTGGTCGCCCGGCTTCCCGGGCGGGGCGGACACATCCCGGCGGGCGGCCTGCACTCCGGCGGGCTCACGGAGAAAGCGCTGCCCGGTGTCCTCCTCGCGGCGCTGGTCGGACTGCCGCTCGGCGTCGTACTGGGTCCCGAGGCGCCTCTGATCGCCCTGGGCGGCGGTCTGGCGCTGTTCTTCGCGAGCCTGCTCCGGGCGCCCCGGACCGAGGCGAGCACGGCGATGCTCGGCGCCGCCGGGGCCGCGGCGGCCATCTCGGCGCTCTTCGGGAACCCGGTGGTGGGGGCCGTGCTCCTGATGGAAGTGGCAGGGATGGGCGGGCCGCAGCTGTTCGCGGTGATGCTGCCGGCCCTGCTGGCCAGCGGAGTCGGGGACCTGATCTTCACCGGGTTCGCGCACTGGACCGGCCTGCAGACCGGGAGCCTGAACATCGGGCTGCCCAGCCCGACGCCTCTCGACTGGGCGGACGTCCTGTGGGCCCTGCTGATCGCGCCGACCCTCGCCTTTCTCATCCACTGGGTCTTCGTGGGCGGAAGGTTCGTGGCCGGCTTCGTGACGACCCGGACCGTACGGAACACCACCTTGTGCGCGCTGGGAGCGGCGGCATGCATCACTCTCTACGCGATCGCCACCGGCCGTTCGCCGGCCGAGGCCGCCCTGTCCGGGGAGTCCGTACTCGGCGTCCTGGCGCAGCACCCGCATGCCTGGCCGGTGGGCGCCCTTGTCGCGGTGCTCGTGTTCAAGGCCCTCGCGTACGCCTTCTGTCTGGGCAGCCTGCGCGGTGGGCCCGTCTTCCCCGCCCTGTTCCTGGGCGGGGCGGCCGGTGTCCTGCTGTCGCCGCTGCCCGGTCTGGGGCTGGTGCCGGCGATGGCGGTCGGGATGGCGGCGTCGGTGACCGCGGCCCTGAGGGTGCCCGTGAGCAGCGTGGTCCTGGTCGTGCTCCTGTTGGGCAATGTGGAAACGGCGGTGTTGGTGGTACTCGCCGCAGTGGTGTCCTTCGTCGTGGTTCAACTGTTGCCGCAGGGGCCGAGGATCCCCGCGTTCGGCGAGCCGCCGGCCGGCTGATCGTCTCGTCCAGGGGCGTCGCGGCCGTCATGAGTGAAAAGCGGGCGGACGCCTGCGGGAAGTCGCCGGGAGCCGGCAGGGGAGGCCGCCGGGGCGCGGCGGTGAGCAGCCTGTCATCCGCTCCGCTCTGGAGCGTCGCCGGCGCTTCGGCTGCCGCGGGACTGAGGGCACTCGACGCCGACCTCAGGCGCCGCGCACCGTCGGACGACGCGAAATCCCGTGTGCCGGTCGGGCAGTGTCTCCGCCGGCCTGCTGGTCGTCGAGAACGTGCGGGCCGCACCCTTCGGCGCCGCCCTGCGGCGTGCTGCATTCAGAGGTGTCCGTCGCGAACTCAGCTGGTACCGGGGATGACGTAGTAACTCAGCCACGGGGGCTGGCCGGGGGTGTAGGCGACGGATGCCTGTGTCGCGAGATAGAAGCTCTCTCCGCCGATCTGACCGCTCTGGTCCTGACCGGCCGGTGTCAGCACACAGTGGGCGTTGGTGTAGAGCCGGATGTCGTAGAGCGTGTAGTTGACCACGCTGTGGGCGCCGCCCGGCAGACGATGGCATGCCTCGACTGCCGGGCTCTGGAGCGTCACCTCCCGCTTGGCGGGTGTCGTGTAGACGAGCTGACCCATGGCGGAGTCCGAGCAGCCCGCTGCGGCGAGCAGAAGAACGACGGCTCCGGCCCGGCGTCCGACATGGCGACAGCAGATCATGGTGACGGGTCCTCGTCTGTGCGGGAAGTCAGCGAGAAGCCTGCGGCGGCCTCTTCGGCCACGCTGCCGTGATCACCGGTCCGAGTCATCTCATGCGCGACCAGTCGAATGAAGTCCGGCTGCGGATCGCCGCCCACCTTGAGTACTTCGTCCAGATCTCCGCTCGGGCGCACAGCACGCGCCGCGGGAGACGTACCAGCTCGTGGCAGCGGGGTTCCGTTGTGCAGCCTGCCACCGCAGGTCGGCTCCGGGCGCTCGTCCCGTGCGCAGAGACACTCACCGCTGATCGCCCGTCGGCCTGCCCCGCCGGCCGGGGGTGCCATGCGGGGGCGCGCTCAGCGCACCGGGGTCGCCCGACGTCGGCTCCGCGCCCGCGCAACTGCTCCGAGCGGGCCGACAGCTCACGCGCTTCCGGTGTCGGTGCGGACGGTGGCCGCCGCCGTCAGCGGCTGCCCGGCCCGCCGCTGCCGAACGCCCCGCTGTTGCCCTCGCTCCAGCGCTTGCGCTGCTGCGACGGACTCGTCCTGCTCGGCGAGTTGCCGTGACCGGGCAGCTCGTGCGGGGTCAGCCGGTGGTCGCTGCGGGGTATCTCGGCGGGCTCACGGTTCTCCCGTACCTCGCGGACCGGGCCGTCGTCCGGCAGCTGCGGCTGATCCTCCGGGCGCGGGGGAGCGGGTTCGCGGCGACGGATACGGGCGCCCAGCAGAAAGGCACCGATCAGCAGGGCCACGACCGCCACCCCCACGACGACCAGGCCGATTCCGAGTGCGCCGCGGCCTGCGGCGATGTCCATCCATGAGGTGCTCATGGGTTCGCGGGTACCCATGGGACCCGGTGCGAACCGACCCGGCCCGGCCCGGGTCGGCCTGACCCCGGTCACCGGTGTTTGAGGCGATCGACGAAGGCAACCCGCAAGGTGTGACTTCGACGACCCAGCAGGAGCTCTTCCGGTTCCTGGAGGACCGCTTCGCCTGCGCGCAGGCGTGCACCGAGTGCGCACGCGCGTGTGCTCTGCGCGCAAGCCTCGTGGACCCGGACGGCACGGAGGAGCAGGAACAGGTACGACGCAAGGGCATCATGTGCGCGGAGGTGTGCGACGCCACCTGCCGTGTGCTGTCCGAGCAGAACCGCTTGGACGAGGCCGCCATCCGCATCCAGGTGGAGTGGTGCCGCACCGTGTGCCTGGAGTGCGCCCATGCCTTCGACCGGCATCCGGGCGCCGAGGACGGCGCGAAGGCCTGCCGGCAGTGCGCCGAGGCGTGCACGGAATTCCTCGCCACCCTGAACTGACGCTCACGGCGTGCCGACCGACAACGTCCACGAGTGGGTGCACGACGCCCGCCATCTGCTCGGCTTCCCCTGCCACTGAGGGCGGCGAGAAGGCACAGCCGCCCGTGAACCCGGCAACCGTCCGCAACCTCCTGGTCCGCGGCACGCTCGCGGGACTCGCCGCGGGCCTGCTCGCCCTCGTCGTCGCCTACTTCCTCGGTGAACCGCGCGTGGATGCGGCCATCGCCTACGAGGAGGCGCACTCGCACGAGCACGGCGTCGAAACCGTCAGCCGCACGATGCAGTCCACCGCGGGCCTGTCCACCGGTGTCCTGGTCTACGGCGTCGCGTTCGGCGGCATCGCCGCCCTCGCGTACTGCTTCGCGCTCGGCCGCATCGGCCGCATCGGACCGCGCGCGGGCGCGCTGCTCCTGGCGGCCGCCGGTCTGATCACCGTGTACGTCGTGTTCCTGAAGTACCCGGCCAACCCGCCGTCCGTCGGCGACCCCGACACCATCGGCAAACGCACCACGGCGTACTTCCTGATGGTGGTGCTGAGCGTGCTGCCGGCCGTCGCCACCGTCATCCTGGGCAAGCGCCTGGAACCCCGCCTGGACAACTGGAACGCGACGCTCGCCGCAGGCGCGTTCCTCGTCCTTGCCATCGGGCTCGCCCACGCGTTCCTGCCGTCCTTCAACGAGGTCCCCAAGGACTTCTCCGCCACCCTGCTGTGGCAGTTCCGACTGGCGGCCCTGGCCGTCCAGTCGACCCTCTGGACGTCCTTCGGGCTGGTCTTCGGGGTGCTGGCGGAGCGGGTGCTCGCCCCGAAGCCGGTGCGCGCGAAGGGCGCCACCCGGCCGACTCCCGTCGCCCACTGATCAGTTCCGTCAGGTCACTCGGCAATGGGCGCAGGGCCCCGGTCGACGACCGGGGCCCTTTCCGTGTCCCTCGCCATTCCCAATTTCTGTAACACGTTCTACGGTGTGCGCCGTCAGGACCGGCCTGGGAAGCCTGGAGGCGCCGTGCACCTCGAATACACGCCCGAGCAGCAGCGGTTGCGCACCGAACTGCGCTCGTACTTCGCCGAGTTGGTGCCGGACAACGCCTACGCCCGGCACGGCGACCCGGCCGCCCAGAAGCGCTTCTACCGCGAGACCATCCGGCGCCTGGGCGCGGACGGCTGGCTCGGCGTGGGCTGGCCGAAGGAGTACGGCGGGCGCGGGCTCACCGCGATGGAGCAGTTCATCTTCTTCGACGAGGCCGCCCAGGCCGGCGTACCGCTGCCGCTGATGGCGCTGAACACGGTCGGTCCGACGATCATGCAGTTCGGCACGGACGAGCAGAAGGCGTACTTCCTGCCCAGGATCCTCGCCGGCGAGATCGACTTCGCGATCGGCTACAGCGAACCCGACGCGGGGACGGATCTCGCGTCCCTGAAGACGCGCGCCGTACGTGACGGTGACGAGTACGTCGTCAACGGGCAGAAGATCTGGACCACCAACGGCGACACCGCGGACTGGGTGTGGCTGGCGACCCGCACGGACCCCGACGCCCCGCCCCACAAGGGCATCACCATGCTCCTCGTCCCCACCACCGACCCCGGCTACTCCTGCACCCTCATCAACACCCTCGCCTCGCACGACACCACAGCGAGCTACTACGAGAACATCCGCGTCCCCGTCTCCCGCCGTGTCGGCGCCGAGAACCAGGGCTGGCGGCTGATCACCAACCAGCTCAACCACGAGCGCGTCACCCTCGCCGCCCACGGCACCATGGCCATCCGCGCTCTGCAGGACGTGCAGCGGTGGGCGACCGAGACCAAGCTCGCCGACGGCCGCCGCGTGATCGACCTGCCCTGGGTGCGCCGCCGCCTCGCCCAGACCCACACCAGGCTCGACGCGATGAAGCTGCTCAACTGGCGCATGGTGCACGCCGTTCAGAACGGCACGCTCACCCCGCAGGACGCCTCCGCGGTCAAGGTCTACGGCTCCGAGGCGCGCCGGGACGCCTATGCCTGGCTGATGGAGATCGTCGGGGCGGCGGGCGCGCTGAAGGAGGGCTCCGCCGGCGCGGTGCTCCACGGCGAACTGGAGCGCGGCTACCGCTCCGCCGTGATCTTCACCTTCGGCGGCGGCAACAACGAGATCCAGCGGGAGATCATCTCGTGGATCGGTCTGGGGATGCCGAGGGTGCGGCGTTAGCCTGCACAGGTGACGGACACCCAGACAGGTGACCCCGGGCTCTTCGGACCGTCCTCGGTGACCTGGCAGATGCACGGCGACCCGATGATGTGGGTCGCCGGAGTCCGCGCGCTCTACCTCCAGGCGCTGCACCCCCGGGCGGTGCGCGGCGTCATGCAGAACTCCGACTTCCGCAACGACGCGTGGGGCCGGCTGATGCGCACCGCCAACTTCGTCGGCACCATCACCTACGGCACCACCGAGGCCGCTGAACGGGCCGGCGCCCGCGTCCGGAGGATCCATACGATGCTGTCGGCGACCGACCCGGCGACGGGGGAGCGGTACGGCGTCGACGATCCCGAGCTGCTGCTGTGGGTGCACTGCGCCGAGATCGACTCCTATCTGCAGGTCGCGCGCCGCTCCGGCTTCCCGCTCACCGACGCGCAGGCCGACCGCTACATCGGCGAACAGCGCGCCGGCGCCCGCCTGGTGGGCCTCGACCCGGACGCCGTACCGGCCGACCAGGAGGAGATGGCCGCCTACTTCGAGAAGGTTCGGCCCGAACTCGCCGTCGGACCCGAGGCACGCGAGGTGGACGACTTCCTGCTCCGCCCGCCGACGCACCCCCTCCTCGTCCCCGCGCGCGAGGTGCTGTGGCGGCGCGTGGCCCGACTGGCGTACGCCACCCTGCCGCCGTACGCCCACGAGCTGTACGGCAGACCCGCCCCGAAACACGACACCGTCACCCTGCAACTGCGCGCCACAGGCACCCTGCTTCGCTGCATTCCCGCACGTCTGCGCTGGCAACTCCCGCCCAAACACATCCTGCGCGCCATGTCACGGCTCGGCCCCGGCTCCCGCCCGGCACCGTACAAACTCGGGCGATAGCTCGCCATACTGGACGAGCCAGGGGTGGCCGGGACGAAAAGTTACGGGGGCGATCGCAGCAGATGGGGGACAGCAGGCTGATCCAGGGCCGGTACCGGCTGCTCGACCTGATCGGGCGGGGCGGCATGGGCGAGGTGTGGCGATCGCGCGACGAGTCGCTCGGCCGTCATGTCGCCGTGAAGTGCCTCAAGCCCCTCGGTCCGCACCACGACCAGTCCTTCACCCGGGTCCTCAGGGAACGCTTCCGCCGCGAGGCCCGCGTGGCCGCCGCCCTCCAGCACCGCGGGATCACCGTCGTGCACGACTTCGGCGAGTACGACGGCATCCTCTACCTGGTGATGGAACTCCTGGAGGGCCGCAACCTCTCCCAGCTCCTGGAGGACAACAAGCACCACCCGCTGCCGGTCGGAGACGTCGTGGAGATCGCCGACCAGGTCGCCTCCGCCCTCGCCTACACCCACCAGCAGGGCATCGTGCACCGCGACCTGAAACCCGCCAACATCATGCGGCTCACGGACGGCACGGTGAAGATCTGTGACTTCGGCATCGCCCGCCTCGGCCACGACATCGGCTTCACCTCGCGGCTGACCGGCACCGGCATCGCCATGGGCACCCCGCACTACATGTCGCCGGAGCAGATCGGCGGCTCGGAGGTCGACCAGCGCAGCGACCTGTACTCGCTGGGCTGTGTCCTGTACGAGATCGCCACCGGGGCACCGCCGTTCGACCTCGACGACGCCTGGGCGATCCTCGTCGGCCACCGCGACACCCCGCCCCGCCCGCCGCGCAGCCGGCGTGCCGAGCTCCCCGAATACCTAGAGAAGATCATCCTGGACCTGCTGGCCAAACTCCCCGAGCAACGCCCGCACGACGCACGTGAGTTGGGCCGCCGCATCACTGCGGGCCGGACGACACCGGCGTACGTACCGACCGTCGTGACCCCTCAGCCGGTGCTCCGACCGCCGGAGCAGGCCCCCTCCCGTGAGCCTCGCCTGCCCTCCTGGACCCGCGGCATGACCACCGGCCACAAGGCCACCGGCACCGGCCTCGGCAGCACGCCTCCGGACGCCGGAGCGGGCCTGACCGGCGAATGGATTCCGCGGCCCGCGAACGGGCGGAGCGAGGACCCCGCTCCCGACCGGCGTCCTGCCCCCTCCGCGCAGATCCTCACCGCCCTCGCCGGACGGCACAACGCCGGGCTCAGCCTGGGACGACTCGGCCGCTGGGCGGAGGCCGGCGAGGTGCACCGCGCGGTCGCCGCCGAACGCGCCCATCTGCTCGGCCCCGAACACCCCGACACCCTCGCCAGCCGCTACGAGGTCGCCTTCACCCTCAGCCGCACCGGCCGCGCCGCCGACGCCCTGCAGGAGTACAAGTTCGTGGCCGCCGCGAGAACCCGCGCCTTGGGCGCCGACCACCCCGACACGCTCGCCGCCCGCCAGGAAATGGCTTACGTGCTGGGCCAGTTGGGCCGTCATTTCGACGCCCACCAGGTGTACACCGCCGTGCTGGCCGCACGGGAGCGCGGCATGGGCCCCGACCACCCCGACACCCTGCGCTGCCGCCACAACCTCGCCTTCAACCTCAGCAGACTCGGGCGCCTGGAGGACTCGTACCGCATGGCCTGCGAGGTGGCCGCCGCCCGCGCCCGCGTGCTGGGCCCGGATCACCCCGACACCCTCGTGACCCGCTACGAAGTCGCCTACGCCCTCGGTCAGTTGGGCCGCTGGCCGGAGGCCCTGCAGACCTACCGCGAGGTCGCCGAGGCCCGCGCCCAGGCCCTCGGCCCCGACCACGCCGACACCCTCGCCGCCCGCTACGAGGTCGGCATCAGCCTCGGCCGCCTGGGCCGCAGCGCCGAGGCCCTCACCCTCTACCGCGCCCTGATCGACGACCGGACCCGCGTCCAGGGCCCCACCCACCCCGAGACCCTGCGCGCCCGCCACGGCCTCGGCGTCAACCTCGGCCGCCTGGGCCGCTGGGAGGAGGCCCTTGCCGAGTCCCGCGACGTCTGCGCCATCCGCGAACGCGTCCTGGGCCCCGACCACCCCGACACCCTGGTCAGCCGCCGCGAGGTCGCCGTCGGCCTCGGCTGGCTGGGCCGCTGGTCCGACGCCCTCATCGAATACCGCCGCGTGGCCGCCGCCCGCGAACGCGTCCTGGGCCCCGACCACCCCGACACCCTCGCCAGCCGCAACGACGAGGCCCACTGCCTGGAGCAGCTCGGCCGCGGCGCCGAGGCCGTCGAGCTGTACCGCCGGGTGGCGGTACTGCGGCAGCAGCGAGCGTCGGGCGGGCGCTGAGGCGCCTCAGGCTCTTGGTGGCCGGGCACCCGGGGTGTCGTGGGCCTTGGCCGGCCGGGCCGTGGCACGGCGGGCGTGGCCGCCGCGCGCGAACATGCCCAGCGCCCGTCCGCCCCGCACGCTCGCCGGTCGCGGCACCGAGGCTGTCGAGCTGTACCGCCGGGTGGCGGTACAGCATCGGCGGCGCACGTCCGGCGGACGCTGCCGGGGGTCGACGGGTGGGCCGTGCACCGTGGTGCCGCTGCCGTCCGCGAGCATGTCCAAGGCCCGGCCCCCCGGCACCCTCGCCGGCCGGAACGACGAGGCCCACTGCCTGGAGCAGCTCGGCCGCGGCGCCGAGGCCGTCGAGCTGTACCGCCGGGTGGCGGCATTGCGCCGGCAGGGGGCGTCGGGCGGGCGCCGACCCCGTCGCCGTACACCTCTGGCCGCTGACGATCATCGCGTGTTACCAAGAACCATGGCTGCACACGAGGGACACCGGACATACGATGCTGTGATCGTCGGCGGAGGCCACAACGGCCTGGTCGCCGCCGCCTACCTGGCCCGGGCCGGTCGGTCCGTACTGGTCCTGGAGCGGCTGGACCACACAGGAGGCGCCGCCGTCTCCACCCGCCCCTTCGCCGGCGTCGACGCACGGCTGTCGCGCTACTCCTACCTGGTCAGCCTGCTGCCGAAGAAGATCGTGCGCGACCTCGGCCTCGACTTCCGCATCCGCGCCCGCACCATCTCCTCGTACACCCCCGTGGAACGGGACGGCCGCCCCACCGGACTCCTGGTCGGCGGCGGCGAGAGACGCACCCGGGAGGCCTTCGCCCGGCTCACCGGGTCCGACCGCGAGTACGAGGCCTGGCAGCGCTTCTACGGCATGACCGGCCGCGTCGCCGAGCGGGTCTTCCCGACGCTCACCGAGCCGCTGCCCACCCGCGACGAACTGCGCCGCCGCATCGGCGACGAGGAGGCCTGGCGGACGCTGTTCGAGGAGCCCATCGGCACCGCGATCGAGGACCGCTTCGCCGACGACCTCGTGCGGGGCGTCGTCCTCACCGACGCCCTCATCGGCACCTTCGCCGACGCCCACGACCCCTCACTGGCCCAGAACCGCTGCTTCCTCTACCACGTGATCGGCGGTGGCACCGGCGCCTGGGACGTCCCCGTCGGCGGCATGGGCGCCCTGACCGACGCCCTGGCCGGGGCCGCCCGGAATGCGGGCGCCGTCCTCGCCACCGGACACGAGGCCGTACGCATCGACACGGACGGCCGAACCGCCGAGATCACCTATCGCACGCCGGACGGGGAAGGCGTCGCAGCCGCCCGGCACGTCCTCGTGGGCGCCTCCCCGCAGGCCCTCGCCGAACTGACCGGCGACACGCCCCCAACCCCCGCCGAGGGCGCCCAGCTCAAGGTGAACATGCTCCTCAAGCGGCTGCCGAGGCTGCGCGACAACTCCGTCGACCCGCGCGAGGCGTTCTCCGGCACCTTCCACATCGCCGAGGGCTACCGGCAACTCGCCGCCGCCCACGCCCAGGCCGCCTCCGGCCGGCTCCCCACCGCGCCGCCCTCGGAGATCTACTGCCACTCCCTCACCGACCCGACGATCCTCGGCCCCGACCTCGTCGACCGGGGCTACCAGACCCTCACCCTCTTCGGTCTGCACACACCTGCCCGGCTCTTCGAACGCGACAACGACTCCGTACGCGAAGAACTCCTGAAGTCCACCCTCGCCGGGCTCGACGCCCACCTCGCCGAGCCTCTCGCCGACTGCCTGGCGACCGACGCCGACGGCCGCCCCTGCATCGAGGCCAAGACCCCGCTCGACCTGGAGCGCGACCTGCGCCTGCCCGGCGGCAACATCTTCCACCGCGAACTTGCCTGGCCCTACGCCCAGGACGGCACGGGCCGCTGGGGCGTGGAGACCCGGCACGCGAACGTGCTGCTGTGCGGGGCGGGCGCGGTGCGGGGCGGGGGTGTGAGCGGGGTGCCGGGGCACAACGCGGCGATGGCGGTGCTGGAGGCGACGGGCGAGTGAAGGACTCGGCACGCGACTTCTACGACTCACTCGCCGCCGACTACCACCGCATCTTCCCGGACTGGGATGCGAGCATGACCCGCCAGGCCGCGACCCTGGACGCTCTCGTCCGCAGGGAACTCGGCACCGGACCCCACCGGCTGCTCGACTGCGCCTGTGGCATCGGCACCCAGGCGATCGGGCTGGCCCGCGCCGGACACCGGGTGGTCGGCAGTGATGTGAGCCCCGTCGCCGCCGCGCGGGCCGCGGTCGAGGCCGCGGCCCGCGGCGTCGCTCTGCCCGTAGCGGCGGCGGACATGCGTCGACTTCCCTTCGCGCCGGGCGCCTTCGACGTGGTCGTGTGCGCCGACAACTCGCTCGCCCACCTGCTGACGGCACGGGATGTGGCGGCGGCCCTGCGCGAGATGCGGCGGGTGCTGACGGACGACGGCCTGCTCCTGCTCACCCTCCGGGACTACGACGACCTCCGCCGGACCCGGCCCGCCTCCCAGCCTCCCCAGGTCTCGCACGGTTCGGACGGCCGGTCGATCACCTTCCAGCTGTGGCACTGGCACGACGACGGCGAGCGCTACGACCAGGAGTACTTTCAGCTCCTGCCCGAAGAAGCGGGATGGGAGGTGCGGGTCCGCCGCACCACATCCTGGGCGCTGAGCCGGGAAGAGGTGACGGATGCCGCGACCGCAGCCGGCTTCACCGACATCGCATGGCGCATGCCGGACACCAGCGGTTTCTATCAACCGGTCCTGGCTGCGAGGGCGTAGGCAACTCGACGAGCGAGGCGATGGAGGGGGCGACCCGACCGGATCGTGTTGGTGACCGGTGGTGCCGTCCTGCCGCCAGATCGCACCGTCCTTTGAAGCGATCGCCGCCGAGCACGGTGACAAGACGGCCTCGCTCGTCAGAGAGCCGGCGGAATCCCTCGGGTGACGTACGCCCGGTGGCGTTCCTGGCCACGAAGTCTCGGGGTGAGGGCAGCCCGAACTCGTGGGAATATATGTGACGCAAAAGGAATCTTGGGTGAAACGGTGCGGGTTTCCCCTCGGTATGCGGCTGCGTCGGGAGACGTCGCAACTCTGATCCGGGTCGAGGGCGAGCGGTCAGAGTCCCCGAGGGGGCCGGGAGTGCGACATGAGCATCTTGGCTCTACCGATGAGGCGAGCGAGTCTCGCTGTTCTGGTGGCTGGGGCGTACGTGGCCGTCTTCATGATGGTGCTCACCCGTTCTCCTCTGCTGGATTTCGACTGGCGGATAGCCATGTGGCGGCCGTCCAGACAATGGCCGCAGCTGCAGGGGGTGCTGGACGTCCTGGTTGTCGCGGGGCAGCGGGGGCCGACTGTGGCGGTGGCGCTGTCATGGCTGGGGTGGCGCTCCTGGCGCGGCCGGGATCCGCGCCCCCTGCTGGTCTTCCTCGCGGCGCTGGCGCTGCTCAATGTGAGCGTAGGTGCGGTCAAGCTGGGCGCCGGACGTCTCGGGCCCAGCTACGCCTACACCATCGGGTCCGCCGAGCTCTTCCGGGGCGGTGACATCTTCCCGTCCGGTCACGCGGCCAACAGTGTCGTCATCTGGGGGACGCTCGCGCACCTCGCCCCTCGTCACCGCCGGGCGGCGGGCGTGCTGGCCGCGCTGGCCGCCCTGGTGGTCGGCCTGACCACCGTCTACCTGGGCTATCACTGGTTCACCGACGCACTGGGCGGCTGGGCTGCCGGGGCGCTGGTGCTGTTGGCTCTGCCGAGCTGCGAGCGGTTCGCCGAGTGGGTGGCCGAATGGGGCCGGGGGCTCTGCGGGCACCTGCGGAGCGGTCCCGTCAGCGGGGTGCCGAGGCGCCGTCGGCGTCACGGGCGGTGCGGGTCGGCGGCTGCAGGGTTGCCCTCGGCACTCGGAGCGGTCACGTCGCGATCAGTGCTCCGTGCGTCGATGTCGCCGCAGGTGAACCCCGTTACGACAGCGAACGGTTTCCATCCGAGAGTATGGAATGAGCGAGGGCCGCCGCGGGTTCCCTGTTTGTCACAAAATCCCCCCTTTATGTTCCCTGCGGCCTGAGGTCATGGAATGAACACCTGGGGCGATGCCGACTGCATCGGCCTCGAGGTGCGTACCGCGCGAAGCCGCGGTGGGTGCCTGGCTGATGCTCGACAACGGAGATCACCCGTGGTAGTGCATGTTCTGATTGCGGAGGACCACGCGGTGGTCCGGCAAGGCCTGCGTGACTTCCTGAGCGTTGACGGCGACATCGCGGTGGCTGGTGAGACGACCAACGGCCGGGAGGCCGTGCGGCTGGCCCGGGAAATCAACCCGGATGTGGTGCTGATGGACCTGATGATGCCGGTCATGGACGGCATCGAGGCCACGGAGCAGATCCGCCGGGAGCTGCCCGAGGTCAGGGTCGTGGCACTGACGAGCGCGTGCGACGGGGGCGCGGTGATGGCGGCGGTGCAGGCGGGCGCGACAGGGTTTCTGCTGAAGAACGCGGAGGCCGACGAGTTGCGGCACGCGGTCAAGGCCGCGGCGGCCGGGAGAACGTACGTCTCCAGCGTTGCCGTCGCCCGTCTGGTCGACCAGGTCACGGACCGGACCCGGCCGGAGCGGCTCACCGAACGCGAGTCGGAGGTCCTTGTCATGCTCACTCATGGCAAGGCGAACAAGGAAATCGCGCGCGAGCTGCGCATCGGGCAGCAGACGGTGAAGACGTACGTGAGCCACATCTTCGACAAGCTCGGGGTGCACAGCCGCACTCAGGCGGTCGCGCACGCCCTGCGGCTGGGATTGGTGCCGTCCGGTGAGCTCGCTGGTGGCATGGTCCCGAGTGACGAGTACCAGTGGTCGGCGTGACGACTTCCCTCCGGCAGCGATGCCGATAGTGCTGGGCACCACGCCCCTCGCCGGGATCCCCGCCGGCATGTGCTGAGCGGGCGGATCACCGCGGGGCGCGTTCGGCTGCCGCGCCGCGAAGGTGCGCCGGGGCGTTTCTCGAAACGCGCTCCGGTAGGTTTTTGGGCGCTGCCGGACGTCGAGCCGCCCCGAGATCAGGAGAGGCCACGTCAGTACGGCGGTTTCGGAGTGAGGGGCTGCCGACTGCCCGCCGCCCGTGCTTCGGCCGTCGAAGCATCGCCGTCGGGACCCCTTCTCCTCCCGGCCTGGCACTGCCCACGACAGCCGTCACGACTCGGCGTGAGCCGCGCCGTAAAGATCTCTGGAAGTCGTTGCTCGCGTGTCCATGTCGGGGCTCAGGTGATGGAATGCGCCCGCTATGGAACGGGTTTCCATTTCGTTCGGGCCGGTGTCACTTCGCATTCAGGGAGATGCCGTGACTGAGATCCCCGGACGGGCGTGGGTCCCCGCTCCCGCAGTAGTCTCACCGGGCCCCGTGATGGACGGTCATCCTGTGCGCTCGCCCACCCCCCTTGCGGCCGTGGGTACTCAGGCCCGGCCGATAGCGGACTACGCGCTCCTGTCGGACTGCCAGGGCTCGGCGCTCGTGGCGCGTGACGGGTCGGTGGACTGGCTGTGCTTTCCCCGCTTCGACTCTGCCTCCGTGTTCGCGCGACTGCTGGACGGTTCCGCCGGGCACTGGTGGATCCGGCCGGCCGGTGTCTTCAGCGCGCAGCGGGCGTACGTGGACACGACGATGGTGCTGCGCACCGAGTTCCGCACCGATACGGGAACCGTCCAGCTGACCGACGCGCTGGCGGTAGGCGAGAACGCGAGCGGCCGGGTCCTCGGCCGCGAGGTGCCCCACGCGCTGTTGCGTGTGGTGGAGTGCACGCAGGGATCGGCCAGGGTGGCGGTGGAGTACGCCCCGAGACCGGAATACGGTTCGATCCGGTCGCCGCTGGTGCCGTCCGATGGAGGGCTGCTGTGCCCGTTCGGCTCCGGATCGCTGCTGCTGTCCTCACCGGTGCGCATCGAGGGACGGGCCACGGCCCGCGGGCAGGTGGTGCTGAGCGCCGGGGAGCGGGCGGCTTTCGCTCTGCAGTACGTGCCGGTCGGAAGCCAACCACACCTGTGGACACAGGCTGACATCGAGGCGGCCCTGTCCACCACCTTGGATGCCTGGAGGGCCTGGGCGGCGTTGAACCAGCGGTACGAAGGGCCCTGGCGGGACGCGGTGCACCTCAGCGGCCGGGTGCTTCAGGCGCTGACGTTCGCGCCGACCGGCGCTGTGGTGGCGGCGCCCACGACATCACTGCCGGAGGCCGTGGGTGGCGAGCGCAACTGGGACTACCGTTTCTCGTGGGTGCGGGACGCCTCCTTCACCCTGCACGCCCTGTCGGTCGCCGCCTGCCCGGGTGAGGCGGAGGCGTTCTTCTCCTGGATGGCGCGGACCGTCTCCGCCGAGGGGCCTGCCGACGGCCAGCAGCTGCAGGTGCTCTACGGGGTGGGCGGCGAGCGAGAGCTGACCGAGCACACGCTTGGCCATCTGTCCGGCTGGGGCGGCAGCTGGCCCGTGCGCATCGGCAACGACGCGTGGCGGCAACGCCAACTCGACATCTACGGTGAGTTGTTGGACGCCGCGCATCTGCTGCGCGGCCGGTTGAGCCGGCTGGACGGGCACAGCCGGCGGTTCCTGATCAGTCTGGCCGATGCCGCAGCGGCCCACTGGTCCGAACCGGATCACAGTATCTGGGAAGTCCGCGGACGCCCGCAGCACTTCGTCTACTCCAAGCTCATGTGCTGGGTGGCGCTGGACCGGGCCATCGCGCTGGCGGACGAGCTTGACGCCGCCGCCAAGGTGCCCGCGTGGAGGTCTGCCCGCGCGGTGATCCGGGCTGCGATCGAGGAACAGGGCTGGAGCAGACGCGCCGGGGCCTACAGTCAGACGTTCGGGTCCGATCTGCTGGACGCCTCCGCGCTGATGCTGCCGATCACCGGGTTCACCGCGCCGGACGATCCCCGGGCGCGGGCCACAGTCGTCGCTGTACGGGAGCGGCTGACCGGTCCGAGCGGCCTGGTCCACCGCTATGAGCGGGTCGACGACGGACTGGTGGGCGAGGAGGGCGCCTTCCTCATGTGCTCCTTCTGGCTCGCCCACGCGCTGGCCCTGATGGGGGAGGTCGGCGAGGCCCGGGAAGTCTTCGAGAGGACAGTCGCGTGTGCCAACGACGTCGGGCTGCTGGCGGAGGAAGTGGACCCGATGGGAGGCCAGTTGCTGGGCAACTTCCCGCAGGCACTCAGCCACATCGGCCTGGTCAACGCGGCCTGGGCGATCGGGCGGGCGGAGGCCGCGGTGCACGGCTGAGAGGCCGCGGACGTCGTCGTCCGCGGCCTCTGGGTGCCGCTTGTCACGGCCTGTGCAACTACTTCGCTGCCTCTTGCGTCCCCGTGATCTTCGCCCCCGGCACCGGGGCCTGGTACATCGAGACCAGAGCCTTCTTGCCCGGGTCCACGGTCGTCCAGTCGTTCTTGAGGACGCCGCCGGTGTCACCGGAGTCGGGGTTCCAGCACCAGTAGGTGTAGCTGATGCCGTTCTTCTTCAGGTACTGCATCAGGCTCTTCTGCCACACGGCCTCGGTGTTGTTGCCGGTGCTGTGCTTGCCGCCGAACTCACCGAGCCACACGGGAGCCGTGCCGGACTTCTTCAGGTAGCCCCAGTGCTTGTCCCAGAAGGCGGGCATGTTGTTGGGGAAGTTCTTGTCCATGAACCAGTTCTGGTTGTAGACACCGGGCCCGTAGTCGTGCGCGGAGTACACGACCTTGTCGGCCTCCTTGAGCTTGACCGGGTGCTCCTTGGCGCCCCGCAGTTCGCCGCCCCACCAGGTCGACTCGTCCTTGAACTTGTCGTTGCCCTCGACGAAGATCAGCCAGTTCTTGTTGACCGAGTGGATGGTGTTGCCGGCCTTCTCCGCGGCCATCTTCCAGTCGGTCTTGGCATTTCCGTCGCCCCAGGTGGCCTGGCCGCGCGGCTCGTTGTGCAGGTCGGCACCGATGACCTTGTTGTTCCCCTTGTAGCGCTCGGCGAGCATCTTCCAGTCCGACAGCCACTTGCTCTCGGGAAGCTTCTCGGTGTACCAGAGCTCACTCTGGCCGTACTGGTCAGGGCGGTGCTGGTCGAGGATGACCATCAGTCCGTGCTTGGTGGCGCTCTGGACGACCTTGTCCATGATCTGGAGGCCGTTGAGCCCCTTGAGGTCGGGGTTCTGCTTGTAGTCGATGCCGTTCGGCTTGCTGCTCGCATTGAACAGCTCATTGGAGTACGGAAGCCGGAGCGTGTTGAACCCGGTGTCGACCATCTGCTCGACCATGGAGTCGAGGTTGCGCTTCCACAGGCCGTGCGGCGCGAATGTGCCGGTCTCCATGCCGAACCAGTTGACGCCGGTCATGACCACCTTCTTGCCGCTCGCATCCACGATGTCGCCGCCCTGGGTGTGCAGCGGGCCGCGTACGGCACTGCCCTTGTCGGAGGCGTCCGCGTTGTTCACCGTGAGCGCGGTGACGGCACCGCCGACCGCCGCGATCGCGACGGCCGCTCCCGCGGCACCGAGCACCAGCCGGCGTCGGCTGAGGCCTCGCCTCTTAGCAGGCGTGGACGGGGTCGAGTCCGGGTGGTTCTCAAAGGTGGAATTCATGCGCTGAGACTCCTCAGGAATTCGAGTGCGGCGGTCTTGAGAATGCTGGTGTGGGGTGTTTTCTCCGGCGATTCCGGGCACTCCATTTGTGGTTCGGTGGCTGCGAAGAGAAGGACGAGCAGACCCATCGGGAGGAGTTCGCCGAGCTGATGGCCGAACTGCCCGGACCGCCGGTCCGGTGTGTCCGCGTCGATCAGAACCACGTCCGGGATCACAGCGCCGACCAGCGATATCGCTTCGGCTGCGGTGGCCACGGCGCCCGCGAGTTCATAACCGGGCTCGTCCTCTACGAGGTCAGCGAGAGCCGCCCGCACCTGCGGGTGTGGCTCCACGACGAGAACTCTTTTCATGGGCGGCGGACTCCTTAGGGCTTTTTGCTGCCGTGCCCACGAGATTAGAAAAGGAGCCGCGATCGAATCGTCGTACGGGCGACCGAATTCCGCGCACACCAAACGGCCGAATTCGGTCTACCTCAATCGAGGTAGACC